>QIAI01000456.1 GCA_003224995.1 Acidobacteriota bacterium | reverse complement strand
TACCCAAGCTTGAGCTATTACATCGCACACATGAATCGCTACTCGTCTCTGGGCGCGGAGTTAGCAGTCTCCCAGGGTCACCGCAATTTCAGTGTCGCGGACATCGCGCTCCGGCCACTCGCGACATTCTTCTACAACTACATTATCCGTCTCGGCTTCCTCGACGGCCGCGAAGGCCTGCTGCTGCACCTCTACCACGCGGTCTACGTTTCCTGGAAATACGCCAAAACCTGGGAATTGAACCGGAGCAAATCTCCCACAAACAATTTGTCATCCTGAGCGAAGCGAAGGACCTGCTTTTCCCATCGATCTCCTCAACTCCCAACCAACCACCCGGTCGGACCCGCTCACCGCGCCTTGTTCCGAACAAATTGCTCCTCTATCATCGAACTGAGGATGCAGCCGCCGCATGGCCGATCACAAGAAACCGTATTCCAAGCCGCAAGTCGCCGAGAGTCCGATCGCAGACGTTTTCGAACGACGTCACCCCTCCGACGCCGAAAAACAGTGGGCGGAGAAGACCCTGGCCTCCACTCTCGAGAAGCCGCCCGAGAAGCCCATCGGCGCTCCGACCGGCACCAACCTCGACGAGCACGGCCACGCGCGCTTCAGCACCATTTCCAACGTTCCCATCCGCCGGCTTTATACGCCCGCCGATCTCCCGCAAGACTGGAGCGAAGAAAAGTATCTCGGCTTCCCCGGCGAAGCTCCCTACACGCGCGGCATTCACGCCACCGGCTATCGCGGCAAGCTTTGGACCATGCGCATGTTCTCCGGCTTCGCCTCGCCCGAGGAGACCAACCAGCGCTACAAATACCTTCTCGAGCATGGCGGCGGAGGCCTCTCCGTAGCATTCGACCTGCCCACCCTGATGGGGTACGACTCGGACCATCCGGCGAGCGAAGGCGAGGTTGGGAAGTGCGGTGTCGCCATCGATTCACTCGAAGACATGGAGATCCTGTTCAACGGCATCGATCTGGAGAAAACCACAGTATCGATGACCATCAATTCTCCCGCCAGCGTGCTGTGGGCCATGTACCTGGTGGTCGCCGAGAAGCAAGGCGCGGACTGGAAGAAAATTTCCGGCACCATTCAGAACGACATCCTGAAGGAATACATCGCGCAGAAGGAATACATCTATCCGCCCGCGCCCAGCATGCGCCTGGTAGTTGATACTTTTGAGTTTGGATCGAAATTCACTCCGCGCTTTAACACCATCTCGATCAGCGGCTACCACATCCGCGAGGCCGGCTCGACCGCGCTGCAGGAACTTGCGTTCACCATCTACGACGGCGTGGAATACGTCGAGTGGGCGCGCCGCCGCGGGCTCGACGTGGATGAATTTGGCCCGCGCCTGAGTTTCTTCTTCAACGCCCACAGCGACTTCTTCGAAGAGATCGCCAAGTATCGCGCAGCGCGCAAAATCTGGTACCGCTTGATGAAGGACCGCTTCGGCGCAAAGAACGCGCGCACTTGGCTGATGCGCTTCCATACTCAGACCGCGGGCGTGTCACTTCCCGCGCAGCAGCCCATGAACAACATCGCTCGCGTTGCCTTGCAGGCGCTGGCCGCGGTGCTGGGCGGAACCCAGTCGCTGCACACCGATTCTTACGACGAAGCGCTGGCACTTCCCACGGAGGAAGCGGCGAGGATTGCTCTCCGCACCCAGCAGATCATCGCGCATGAGTCGGGCGTCGCGCAGACCGTCGACCCGCTGGGCGGTTCTTATTACGTGGAGAAACTTACCCTCGACATGGAGCAGGGCGCGTTCGACTACTTCGGCAAGCTCGACCAGATGGGCGGCATGGTGAACGCCATCGAGCGCGGCTATCCGCAGAAGGAAGTCGCGGAAGCTTCCTACCAGTATCAACGCGCAGCCGAGGCGCGGGAAAAAGTGATCGTCGGCGTGAATGAGTTTGTGATCGAAGAGGAATCACCGCGCATTCTCTACATCGACGAGACCGTCGCTCGTCAGCAATCGGCGAAGCTGAAAGCTTTGCGCGCGCGCCGCTCAAACCAGGAAGTGCAGCGCTGCCTCGAGGCGCTCAAAAAAGCTGCCGCGCAGGAGCCCAAGGCCGGCAGCGATGGAAACGTCTCTCCGGCGAATACCATGCCCTACATCGTCGACGCCGTGCGCGCCTACGCTACCGTGGGCGAAATCTGCGAAGCCCTGCGCGATGTCTACGGGACGTATACCGAAGTCAGCGTCACGTGAAACAGTCGCTGGTCGTTGCTCTTGGTCGTTAGCTCAACCCGCCGATTCTCGGTCGTAGGCTAACCCTGTTCTCACCATCGAATCCTCATCATTCTTGACCGGTTTCGCCATCAGCGTTGCCATTCTTGATCGCTCATTGGCTCAGCTGACAACTGAAAATGAATCTCTGAGATAAGCTGGTGCTGACGAGATCGACAAAGATCCTCGACGAATGACCAAACCCTGAATGCCAACGACCAAGGACCAACGACCAACAACTGCGTTCGTGAAAGAACTTCTCCACGAAGCCTCCCGTCGCGCCGAACTTTTCGTATCCCACGTGAACCGGCAGCGGGTCGCGCCGTCTCCCGAATCTGTCGCTCGCTTGGAGACGCTTGCCCAGCCGCTGCCAGAGGAGCCGACGGATCCGAGAGAAGTTTTAGCGCTTCTCGACGATTATGGCTCTCCCGCCACTGTAGCCTCCACCGGCGGACGCTACGCCGCCTGGGATCAGAATTGCGCTTTTCGCGTAATGTCTCCAATCGGATCGCGCCTGGAGGAGATTGCTTCGGAGTGGTTATGCGACCTGTTCGGATTGCCGCCGCAGAGTGGATGCGGATTCGTCACTGGCGCCACCATGGCGAACTTCGCCGGACTCACCGCCGCTCGTCATGCGCTGCTCGCTCGGGCCGGGTGGAACGTAGAAGAGCAAGGCTTGTTCGGCGCTCCGGAAATCAAAGTCGTAGCGGGGGCCGAAGTCCACATTTCGCTTTTGAAGGCGTTATCGCTGGTCGGATTCGGAAAGTCGCGCGTGACCACTGTCCCCGCTGACGAGCAAGGCCGCATGCGTGTCGACATGCTCCCTCCGCTGGAAGACCACACCATCGTCTGCATCCAGGCCGGCAATGTGAACAGCGGAGCGTTCGATCCCGCGGCTGAGACTTGCGCACGCGCTCATGAAAGTGGCGCATGGGTCCATGTCGACGGAGCTTTTGGATTGTGGGCGGCCGCGGCTCCCACTCGCGCCCATCTCGCCGCAGGCGTGAACCAGGCCGACTCCCTCGCCACCGATTGCCACAAGTGGCTGAACGTTCCTTATGACTGCGGCCTCGCCTTTGTGCGCGACGCCGCCCATCTCCGAAATGCGATGACCTTCAACGCCGCCTATCTCCAGACCACGAGCGCCCGCGAGCCCTGGCAGTTCACCCCGGAAGCATCGCGGCGCGCCCGCGGTGTCGAGGTGTGGGCCGCACTGCGCTCTCTGGGACGCAAAGGTCTGGCCGAGATGATCGAACGCCATTGCCGCCAGGCCACCTGCTTCGCCGACGCTCTGCGTGCCGAAGGCTTCGCGATTTTGAACGAAGTGGTTTTGAACCAGGTGCTGGTATCGTTCGGCAGCAACGCGCAAACTCAGCGCGTGATCGAAGAAGTCCAGAAAGACGGGACCTGTTGGTGCGGCGGCACCCAGTGGCACGGGCAAACCGCCATGCGCATCAGCGTCTCCTGTTGGGCCACTACCGACGATGATGTACGGCAAAGCCTGGAAGCCATCTTGCGGATTGCGCGTAATGTGCTCTCGCGCGACTGATGGTGCGCAACCGGTTGGAGAGCGTTCAATACCGGATGTGAGGCGTGGTTCAAGGTGACCGCCGCCAAGGGCCACGACCACGCTACAATGCGCTGGCCGACGAGTGCTCGGGATGGCCTGGCACAATATCGAAATGGGTGCTCTGTAGGGGCAGGAACGTCCGCTGGCATGCATAGTGCTGAAAGATGGAGCACAGGTTTCCAATGAAGAGTTGCGCATTTTTCTTGGAGATAAGTTTGCCAAATGGCAACTGCCGGATCAGTTTGTTTTTGTCGCGGAACTGCCGCACACGTCGACTGGGAAATTGCTGAAGTCGCGCTTGCGCGAGCAGTTCAGCGAGTTCGACTGGGGCTGCACCAGCTCGTGACCGCGGGCCAGTGCGCTGATCCATCGATCATGTTTCAATCATTCAGCCTGGATGCCTTGCCCTGCGGAGGAGAGCCGTGCCGTTGGTCACATTGCGGGATTCGCCCCTGGCCGGTGGGCCTGCGGAAATCTATTACCGAGAGTTCGGATCAGGAGTACCGGTGATATTTCTGCACGGCGGCTGGGGATACGAAATCTACCCGCTGGACGAGCAAGCGCAAACCATCAAGGATTTCCGGGTTCTGATCCCGGACCGGTCAGGCTATGGGCGCTCCACCAAACCTGCCATCTTCGGTCCAGACCTGCACCAGCGAGGGGTTGAAGAAACCCTCCTGTTTCTGGACGCCTTGAATGTGCGCCAATGTATTCTTTGGGGACACAGCGACGGCGCAGTCATCGCCGCCATGCTCGGGATCAGCCAGCCCCAGCGTTGCCTCGGGCTCGTGCTGGAAGCCTTTCACTTTGATCGCGAGAAGGTCAGCTCGCGAAGTTTCTTTCAAAGCATGGTTTCGGAGCCGGAGTGCTTTGGCCCACGCGTTACTGACATTCTGAAAAAAGAACATGGCGACCCGTACTGGAGTCAGTTGCTGCGCAGCGAAGGACAAGCATGGCTCGACATTGCCCGCTCGTCGAATGGAGGAGCACCCGACCTTTTTGATGGCAGACTTTCGGACCTGCGTGTTCCCGCTGAATTCATTCATGGGGCGCAAGACCCTCGTACCGAAGCCTGGGAACTTGAGGCCATCCGAGGCGACCTGCCAAATACCCACATGCAAGTAATCGCGTCTGGCGGACACAGTCCTCACTCCGAAGCTGCATCCTGGAAGGAATTTAATCACCACCTCAAAAGCGCGCTCACGCGCTGGTCGAATGTGCCAAAGGCGCTCGACAGACAGAGGTGAAGCCCAGGTCGGACATAAGAATGCAGCAATTGCTTTAAAATCGCGATTCACTCATCGATCCATTTCCAAGTGCTGAACGCGTCATCGAAAACTCCATAAACCAGCTTGTCCCCCTCCCAGAATTTGCAGTCGCCTCTCCATCTCCTCCGCTCCCCTAGCCGGGCATTTGCGATCGCCCAGAACGTACTTTCGAGTATTGCCAGGCTCGCTAATTGCGACCTCCAACGCAATCCTTCCCTTTAAAATTTTCAGTATGTCCAAAACCAGCCTGGCAGTTTCAGTCGAGTCCCGCATCCTTGTGCTTCGCGAACAGAAGGTCATCCTCGACACCGATCTCGCCGAGCTCTACGGCGTCCCGGTCAAACGGCTGAACGAGCAAGTCAAGCGCAACCAGGAGCGCTTCCCCTCCGATTTCATGTTCCGCCTGACCGCGGAGGAAAACGAAGCTTTGAGGTCGCAAAATGCGACCTCAAAAATGGGCCGTGGCGGTCGGCGCTATGCTCCGTACGCCTTCACCGAGCACGGCGCCATCATGGCGGCAACGGTGCTGAATTCCGAGCGAGCTGTGGAGATGAGCGTGTTCGTGGTCCGGGACGAACTGTAGGAACGGCTGGACACTCACGATGCCTCCATCCAGGAGTTAATCGAAGCCATCCGCGAGCTCATGGCCCCGGAGCCCGCCACCGGACGGAAGATCGGATTTCACCTTCCCCCTGGGAAGATTTCCCCATAGAACGGCTGGAAACCAAGTTTCCCCATACAGCGGGTAGGAGACATCAAAATGCCACGAAAACTCCCCACCCCTAAGATTTGTCATCCTGAGCGCAGCGAAAGCCTGCCCTGAGCGAAGTCGAAGGGGACCTGCTTTCCCTGCCCTCCCAACCCGACAGAACCGACGTGTTTCGTTTTTTATTCGCCCACACCCG
>QIAI01000455.1 GCA_003224995.1 Acidobacteriota bacterium | reverse complement strand
GGTATTCCTCATCTGCACCGGCGCCACTTGCCCTCGAAAGAACACTTGTTCCGGAAAAATCTTCGCGGTGATTTCCGATGCTTTCAGGACAGCCTCGGTCGCCGCGACTGCCGGCGTCAGCGCAAATGACAGGACGGCCAGAACCAGTGCCGCAAAGCTAACCATCGTCTTTGAACTTTTCATGAAAAATCCCTCGCCTGAGTGCAGGATGTGAAAGCACAGCGAGCGCTATTCTAGTCGCTCTCCGGCTAAGTGAGGAGATTTCCAAAAAACGTGGGGATCAAACGGCTTCGAACCCGTACGCTACTCAAACTGTTCTCGAAAGCCTGCCAGCTCCTGCTTCAATTCCGCCATATCCCTTTTCAAGCCGGCTACTTCTTCTTCCAGAGCCGCTAGTCGCTCCCCGTCCGCGGAATTTTCGGTGCGGGACTCGATCGGCGCGGGTGGAGCGTCCCACTCCGGTTTGTCCCCGCTCAGCAGATGAGCATAACGCGCTTCCTTCGTTCCGGGCTGGCGCGGCAAGACCTTCACCAGCGGCTCTGTTTCTCGCGTCATCAGCTTCTGCAGGGTCGATTGCACGTCCGTGAGGTCTTCAAACCGGTGCATCCGTTCGGTGCGGCCGCGTAGCTCGCCCGGAGTCTGCGGCCCGCGCAGCATAAGGACGCACATGACCGCCGTCTCGCGCCGTGTGAAGTTGAAGGCTTCTTGCATACGGTGCTCAAACTTCGGCACGCGGCTGTCGGCGGCGCTCGCCGTTCCCGACAGCCCCTTCTCATTCAGAGAATGCAGCGCCTGCCGAACCATTTCCTCGTTGAGGTTCATCACTGGCTCGCGATTCGATTTCTGATTGCAAGCGTTTACCAGCGCATTGAGCGTAAGCGGGTAGTAGTCCGGGGTCGTAATGTCCTTCTCCACCAGCGATCCCAGAACCCGAGCTTCGTTCTCGGTCAAAACCACATTGGTTGCACGAAAGGGCGTCATAGATTGGTGATTGCTAGTGTAGCGCGAGCAGCCTCGCGAACAAGCTTGCTGTCGTGCGGACGCTCCCCGCATGCGAGCCCGCGCTGAAAGTTCGTCCGTATAGTAGCGGCCCGCACTTCGCTCCACCAAACAACTTTAGTAATGGATTGAATTCAGGAAGGAAAGGCCGAATCCAGCTCTAGCGCGGCAACCGCCCGTAGCTGCGCAGGGTTGCAATCTCGCTGCGCAGGCGTTCGATTTCTTTTTCCTTGCGTTGCAGCATGGAATGCAAATCCCCGCCATTCGATGCAGAAGGCGCCGCCGCCTTTGGACTGGACTTCGCACTCTCCGTCCCCAAGGGCGTAAGGAACTCCAGGCCGAAGCAGTATCCTGTCCGGCTCCGGACAATGGCCGCCACCCGCGTGTGTCCCGGTGTCTGAAACTCCAGGTCCATGAAGTCACCCGGTTTGAGAGGCAAACCCGCGTAGAGAGTCATTCCCCCTTCGCTGATCTCGATTCCTCTACCCTGAATTGCAAGCTTGGAGTCGCCGCCCCGAGGCACCACCCGGACGGCAAGTTCTACCGGATGACGCTGCCAACGACGCGTATTAACAGGGGAGGACATCGCTCACACCGCCAACTGAGTCCACGATGTTAGCCACGTCCCCAAACGTCAGCAAGATTACGAAGGTTACGAAAGGGGAGTTACGAACAGGTGGCTGCGCAGCGGGAAATTGACAAAGGGTGACGGTATTCTGCTAATCGTTAATCCAAGGATTCACAGATTACCGAAGAATTAGTGTCCGGTCCCGCGAATTCGCGGCATAAGTCTGCATAGGTCTGCATAAGTCTGTCATCCCGACCGGAGCGAAGCGGAGTCGAGGGACCTTGTGTTTTCAATGAATTGTTCTCTTCACTCAGGATTTTCTTATGTTATTTATTTCTGGGACGCCACACTAGGCGCAAAACATCTCCGGAGTTTCCGTCGGCCCATCCAGATGCCCCACCAGGTTGTGTTCGAGGCCTTCGCGCGAAGGGGTTAAGTCTTTCCGCATCCGCTCCATTTCTTGCTCGCTGAACGGAGTGAAACTGCGCGCAATCTCCACATTGTGCTCCAGCATCTCCAGGTGGGGCATACCCACCACCGCCGTCGTAACCGGCAAGCTCATGGAGTAGCGCACCAGGGAATTGATGTCCGTCTTGCCCGTGCCACTTCCAAGCAGGAACTCCTGGCCCGTCACCTTCATCGCGATGACGCCCAGGTTCTTCTTGTTCGCAGCGGGCAGCGCGAGTTCTTCAAACCGGCCATTGCGCGACGCATTCAGTGCCATTTGCACGCAATCGAGGTCGTGCCGCGCGATAGCTTGCGCCATCACTTCACCATTCGTGTGACTGGTCATCCCGATGAAGCGCGTCATCTTCTGCTCGCGCGCCTCCAGCAAGCCTTTGAGAGCTCCGTCCGGCGCTTCAAGCTTCGCCAAATCGTCNNNNTTCAGGCTCCCTTCCAGACGCCGCATGAACTCGTCGCGAGTGCGATCTGGAATTTTGGTCGCCAGCCAAACTTCTTTGCGCCGGCTCGCCATCACTTGCCCCACCCGGCTCTCACTCTTCCCGTCTCCGTATGCGTACGCCGTGTCGACGTAAGTAATTCCCAGATCGATGGCATGGTTCAGCGCGGCCAGTGCTTGATCTTCTCCCTTGTAGGCCAGAAACCGGCTGCCACATCCGAAGGCCAGAATGGAGACTTTACTTCCGGTGCGCCCCAGCGTTCGAGTGGGCAACGTTTTTGGGGGAACCTCCGCTTCCGCCGGCGCGTCCTTCAGGAGCCACGCTCCTGCCCCGGTAGCCGCACCCAGGCCAATCTTTTCCAGAAATTTTCGGCGAGAAAGGTCGTTGCTCATGGCATCCTCCTCAACATCGGACCACGGAACAAACCATTCTACTGGCTGGTCGGACGACTCCATCCATCATTTTCGACTGGATGCCGCATGCGAATCTCAAACTGGGCACGACTTTCAACGACCCCGCCGGCTGGTCGCACCTACTTGATCGTTTCACTCCTGTACAGATCCGTGCTGAGATACTTGAGGCCCGAATCGACCATTAAAGTCACCACCTTGGCATCTGTCCCCAATCGTTTCGCAACCCGAATCGCGGCCACAACGTTTCCGCCCGAAGACGTGCCCGCAAAGATGCCGTCCTTCTGCGCCAAGCTGCGAGCCATGCTCTTGGCCTCAGCCGTAGACACTGACATCACTTCATCCACCAGGCTCGCGTCCCAGAGAGGCGGCGCATACCCAATCCCGATCCCCTCAATATCGTGCGCCCCCGGTTGCCCTCCCGACAGCACCGCAGACTCCCCCGGTTCCACCGCAATCATCCTGATTTTTGGGTCGCGACGTTTTAGTACTGTAGCGACGCCGCTGAGTGACGCCGCCGTCCCCACGGAATGCACAAACGCATCGATCTTGCCTCCGGTCTGGCTCCAGATTTCCTCGCCCAGCGGAAAATATCCGGCGATGCTGTCCGTGTTCGTGAGTTGGTTTGACCAGAAGGTGTGAGGCTCCAGCGCAAGCTTCCGCGCTGCTTCGACCATGTCCAGGATTAATTGTTTCGTGATCCCCTTGCCATCGTAAGGAACCAGCGTCAGCTGCGCTCCGTAAGCCACCATATGGTCGAGTTTTTCACGACTGAATGCCTTCGAGCTGACCACATGAATTTTGTATCCCTTGGCGGCGCAGACCAGCGCCAGCGATGCGCCCGTACTGCCCCCGGTGTACTCGATGACCGTGTCGCCGGGTCGCAATCGACCATCCGCTTCCGCCCGCGAAATCACTCCCAATGCCATGCGGTCCTTCATGCTGCCGGTCGGGTTTTGCCATTCCAGCTTGGCGAAGATATTTCCGCAGTCCGTCGGAACCGAGTTGCGAATTTGCACCAGCGCCGTGTTGCCGATGGATTCCAGAATCTTCTGATCAGCTTTCACCCTGAGTTCCCTCCGCATGCAACCGCGCAAAATGGACTACGAACGCCCGCCGAACCTCAGCTTAGGGGAAGTTGCCGGTTAGCCCGCCGGCAAGATGCGCTGCAAACTCTGCTCCGCGTCGGTTCAGACGCGGAGTCATGGAAGTGAGAAGACGCGATAGCAGCGCGCGCTCTCGAGGAGACTATGCGGTGCAATTTTATGGTAGCTGTCGAAACCGCGAACTCAGATCAAGCGGTCTGCTTCTTGGGCCGGGTGTCTAGACCGAAATCGCGTTGCAGGCCGCGGTACCAGGTTTCGTCGTCACTGCCGTTCAGCTCGACCCACTGCTCGTCTGTAATCCCACCGCGCCACTGCAGAAAGGGAACAGCGTCCGGTCCCACCGGATGGCGAAGTTGCCATGTCCCGCTGTCAACGATTTCCAGAATTTTCTGCCCCACCAGAGAAGGTGGTGCAGGATTTTCCAGCGCGGCGCGGAAGAGCGATGCGAAACGATCTTTTTGCCGGTACGGAGAATCGACCGGCTCATCGGCGACGCGCCGCGCCATCGCGGTATCAATAATTCCCGGCTCGACGATCGCCACCCGCACATTAAACGTCTTCATCTCGCCGGCAAGCCCCTCGCTCAACGCTTCCAGCGCCCACTTGGTCGCGCAGTAAGGCGTCAACGGCGCGCAGGAAATACGCCCGGCCACCGAACTCACATTGATGATGCAGCCGCTGCGGCGTTGCCGCATGTGCGGCACCAAGGCCTG
>QIAI01000078.1 GCA_003224995.1 Acidobacteriota bacterium | reverse complement strand
TACTTTGCGCTTGACATCTCCCTGCTGGTGCGCCACACTTTCGCGGCTTTCGTCCTTCATCATTGACCGGAACGAAATCAGCACAATACTCTGACGCCGAGCACTCCGGTTCACCACCGTGTCCGGCCGGACAACAAAAACAATTCCCGTGATACGCAAAGGTTGAAATGAGCAAGACAGCTTCGGCAACCTTCCTGCTTTTATTACTCGCCTCAACTTCGGCAATGCTTGCCCAGACCCCCTCCGACGTGGTGATGTTCGTTGACTCCGGCTTCCCTTCCGCGGACACATCCCCACCAGCCGCAGATCAAGTGTCTGCAATCCTTCCAGGTGCAAAGCTCGCTCCCGCACGAAGCGGCCTGGCCGAGCATTCAGCGCTTTCTACAGCGCGGCGGAAATCTTCTGGTGATCGGAGGACGGCCCTTCACCCGCTCTGCCTATCGTGACGCCAACGGGTGGCATCTGCGCGACTACAGCGTGCGATTCACGCGAGCGCTCATGATCGATCAATACCAGCCCACGCCTGGGTCTGAAGGTTTGCAGTTTCAGACAAATCCGGACTTGCCGCTCCAAATTCCACGCTTCGCCTGGAAAAACGCGTTCAGCCCTGTGATTCGCCTGAGCGCAGTCGATCTCTATCATCGAGGCGGAGCGGCCGGCGCCATCGCCGCTCGCCTCGATCCCATCGTTTGGGGCACAAACAATGGACGCAAACTGGCCGCACCCATCATCGAAATCGATCATCTGCGCGATGGGTTCAACGGTGGACGCTGGATCTTCGTGAATGCAGAATTGGCGGATGATTTCTGGACCAGCCATGAGACCAGGAACCTCGCGGGCACGCTGGCTGCGCGCGCCCTGATGGGCAGCGAAGAATTTAGTGTTCGACCGATGCTGCCGCTGTATCTGCCGGGCGAGCCCATTGAGCTAAAAGTGACCTGGCATCCAACCCAACCGACGAGCTCAACCGCAAAAGTAAAAATCATCCTCTATGCGGAAGATCAGCCCTCGCAGCGGTCGGAAGCAACTACCGGCGTCCAGTCCACCGAGCCTTTTGCGCTGCCTGCGCCCTCCGGGAAGGGCCTATATGTTTTAGAGGCGCAACTCCTCGACGGCGACACGGTGCGTGCGCGGTATCACTCCGGTTTCTGGATCAGGGATGAGGCCTACCTTCGTTCCGGTCCGCGCCTCACCGTGAACAAGGATTATTTCGAGCGGGACGGCAAGCCTTTCGCCGTCATCGGGACCACATACATGTCGGCCGAGGCACAGCGCCTCTACTTTGAGTATCCCAACGTTTATCTGTGGAACCAGGAACTAGGCCAAATCCATGCAGCCGGTTTGAACATGATTCGCACCGGCTGGTGGACGGGCTGGGACAAGTTCTGCAACGAAAACGGAGAGCCTTACGATCGAACTCTGCGCACGCTGGAAGCGTATCTGATGACCGCGCGCAGGAACGAGCTGCCGGTGCAGTTTACCTTCTTCGCTTTTCTGCCCGACGTTCTGGGCGGAGTGAATCCTTATCTGGATCCGGAAGTCATACGCAGGCAGCGCACTCTCATCTCCTCCGTCGCAGCCCGCTTTCACGATGTGCCTTTCCTGGCCTGGGATTTAATTAACGAACCGAGCATCTCTCAACATCTCTGGACCATGCGCCCCAACGGCGATCCCATCGAACTCGCCAGTTGGAACGACTGGCTCAATAAACGCTATCCCGATCGAGCTGCGTTAGCGGCAGCATGGAATCTTCCCGTCAGCGAAGTGCAAGGGACGATTCCCCTTCCCGAGGACATCGAATTTACCCAACGCGGTGCCTACGTTGGACGCAATGCGCTTAAGGTGTACGACTTCTTCATCTTCGCGCAGGACGTATTTTCCAATTGGGTAAGAAGCATGCGAGACGCAATGCGCGCGACCGGTTCCCTGCAATTCGTCACCGTGGGCCAGGATGAAGGCGGCATTCAGGACCGTCTTTCGCCCGCGTACTGGGGAGAATTCGTCGACTTCACTACGAATCATTCCTGGTGGCAAAACGATTATGTGTTGTGGGACTCGCTCCTCGCCAAGCAGCCGGGAAAAGCCATGCTCATCCAGGAAACTGGATTGCAGCGCGAACTTTATCTGGACGAAATAGCACGGCGCGATCCCGAGCACGAGGCTTCCCTTCTCGAGCGCAAGGTTGCCGCTGCCTTTGTGCAAGGCGCAGGCGCAATCGAGTGGCTCTGGAACACGAACTCGTACATGACGGAGAGCAACGAAACTCCCATCGGCCTGATCCGGCCCGACGGAACGGAGAAGCCCGAAGCGGCCGTAATGCGGGCTTACGCGACATTTGCCCCGTCTCTCAACGAGCATTTGCACGCACCCGAGCAGCCCGCCATCGCGGTGGTCACTTCGCAGGCAGCGCAGTTCTCCGTCTTGGGTGATCTGCAACTGGAAGCACAACGCAGGGCGGTGCGCGCTTTGGCATATCATGACCACCTCACGCTGTATGCCGTCGCTGAGAACCAGATTCCGATGCTGGGCTCGCCGAAACTGGTGATCCTCCCTTCCCCGCAAGCGCTGACCGAGGCGGCTTGGCAGTCTCTTCTGAAATACGTGCATGACGGTGGGAACCTCCTGGTCACCGGTCCAGTTGACCGCGACGAACATTGGCATCGCGTTCCCCGTTCTGCAGAGTTGAAGCTTGGTGCCGTCCCAGAGCCGCTCATGTTCCACACGGCAACCATTACCTTGAATGGTCGCTCGATTCCGCTTTCGTTCAGCCAGGAGAAGCAAAATCTGATGGAGACATTGCGATTCGGCGATGGCTCGGCTTTCAAAGAACTTCCTCATGGAAAGGGCCGGCTGTTCTGGTGTGCTTATCCGGCTGAACTCGCCGAAGATACGGACGCAGCCGCCGTCCTGTATGGATACGTTGCCGGTCGCATCGGCATTGCGCCGCTGTTCGATTTGCAGTCGACCCTACCGGCGGGCGTCATGGTATTTCCGATCGTGCTGGAAGATTCCGTTTTGTACATCATGGCCTCGGAGAACGCGGCCGACACGCACCTCGATTTACGCGATAAGGCCACCGGAGTTCGTCTGCAATTGCAACTTGCCGGTCAGCATGCGGCGATTGCTCTCATCGGGAAGCGCAATATGGCGGTGCTGGCGAAATACGGGTTTTAGCGTCGACTAGGATTTTCTAAGTAGAACTGCAAAACTTTTACGCGGGCGCCTCCGCACCACCGTTGCTGGATGAGAAGTAAGGCGCAGCGACAACAAAGGCGGGCTGGTTACACGAGCACGGGCACGTTCGCCACACCGGCGGTCCCGAAAATCTTGCGATAGCGCTCCACCTCTGCGTCGGTACCCAGCGCCTTCGCGTAGTTATCGGAGAGCTTCACGGCCGGACGGCCGTCGGCATCCGCCACCTTGCAAATCAGGCTCAATGGATCGAATGCGCCTCCGCCCTCGGGATCGCAGCCGCGAAAGTCATTGGTCAGCAGCGTACCCCAGCCCGCGCTAAAGCGAATGCGGCGGCCAGGCAACCACTTTCGCGGGTTCAGGAAGTCGGCGGCGCTTTGAAAATCCTCCGGCCGGGCTCCGTGCAACAAAGTCCCTCCAAAGTAGGCGTGCAGACCAAGAATTTTGTCCACATCCAGGGCATCGGATGCGATGAGCAGTTTGTCCTTCGGATCGCGGCCCCGCGACTCGAGCCATGAAATGTACTCGTCCCCGGCCACGAACGGGTCTTTGCTGTCCACGCGCTGGCCCGTCCAATCCGCGCACCAGTCGGGAGCATTTGCCAGAAACTGCGTCGTCCCGTAGGTGTCGGGCAACATGATGAGTAGAGCCCCGTCATAGGTGCCTTGCCACAATTCGAGAACGCGGTACTGCGCAGCCTTACGGGCGGCATCGTCGGGTGCCAAGGCAGCCAGCACCATGGGAATTTCGTGGGCATTCGTGCCAATCGCTTCCAGATCGTGTTTGTGAGCCAGGAATGCGTTGGAGGTACCGATAAAATTACCGCCCAGATTGTCGGCCATGGCTTCGACCACATATTCCTGCCAAAGAAAACTATGCCGGCGGCGGGTGCCGAAATCACCCAGTCGCAGCCCCGGCACATTTTGCAGCTTTTCAATCTTGTTCCAGAGTTTCGTTTTCGCTCGCGCGTACAGGATGTCGAGACCAAACTCGCTCAACCTTTTGAGGGCCGCCCGGGTTTTAAGTTCGTTCACGATGGAGAGCGAGTACAGCTCCCACATGGTTGTCTCCGTCCAATTGCCGGAGAACGTCATCTGGAACTGACCGTCTTTTACAGACACTTCGTAATCGGACAATCGAAAATCTCGCTCCAGCCAGGTCAGGAAGTCGGGTTCGAAAATGCCGCGCCGTCCATAAAACGTGTTGCCCGCCAACCACACCAGCTCCGATCTTCGAAAGCGCAATCTACGGGCGTGCTCCATCTGCGCAGTCAGTTCTTCAATCGGAAACATTCCCGCCAGACGCACCGAGGAAGAGCGATTGCTCATAGAAAACGTGACTCGGGTCTTCGGGTAATGTTTCCAGATGAACTGCAGCATGAGGATCTTGTAGAAGTCGGTGTCGAGCAGCGACCGGGTGACCGGGTCGAGTTCCCAGTTGTGATTGTGGGCGCGGCGTGCGAAGTTCACGATCATTCTGCAATATCCTCGACTGCAACGCTCTTGAAACTCAAAGCTTAGCCGATATCAGGGAACAAAACCCTGGCCTTCGCCGCAGCGCTTCCAACCCTTTTCCCTCTCCGTAGCATCCTTATGTTGCACGCTAGTAAACACATTTTAACGACTTGGCACATAGGTGGAATTTCTTTTACATGACAAAGGATTGCAATGCAATTTCCCTTCGGTGGTCGGATCCTCAGCCTTCTTTGGCTCGGACTGTTGTTATTTGCTAGTGTAGGCTGCGGTGGCGGTTCTTCCAATTCCAGCAGCATCAATCCGGCCGGCACCTCAAGCTCCTCATCACAATTCGGCCACGTGGTTCTGGTCGTGGAAGAGAATCACAATTATTCCGACGTGGTCGGCAGCTCGTCCATGCCTTACCTGAACAGCTTGATTACCAAGTATGGACTGGCGACTCAGTATTACGCCAATACTCATCCTTCCATCGGAAACTATTTTATGCTAACCGCCGGACAAACCATCACCACCGATGACGGATTCACGGGTACGGTGAATGACGACAATATTGTTCGACAGTTGCTGGCGGCTGGCAAGACCTGGAAAGATTATGCGGAAGGGCTTCCTTCGGTCGGATACACCGGCGGCGACGTCTACCCTTATGTGAAGCGCCACAATATTCTCGAATTCTTTTCCGACGTGGTAAACAGCAGCACGCAACTCAAGAATGTGGTTCCATTCACCCAATTCGCCTCAGATGTAAGCAACGGGACGCTGCCGAATTTTTCCTTTGTCCTTCCCAATCTCATCAACGATGCACACGACGCGCCCCTTCCGGTTGCCGACACTTGGTTGCGCCTCAACATCGACACCTTTATTTCGAGTCCAACCTTCAAGAAAGATGGATTGTTGATCATCGTCTTTGACGAGGCCGATGGCAGCGACTCCGCGCACGGAGGCGGACACGTTGCCGCGGTCATTATCAGCCCTCAGGCGAAGCCGGGCTTCCAGTCGACTACCTTGTACCAGCACCAAAGCACGTTGCGGCTGATCCTGAAATCGCTGGGCGTTACCGCCTACCCCGGAGCGTCAGCGCAGGCGCCCGATATGGGCGAGTTCTTCTGAGACAACTTGCAACCCGCAGCGTGATACCATCCCATTCTGTTTGCGCGAGCTACTCATGAGCAAATACCACTTGGCACAGGTCAATATTGGACGCGTAAGGGCTCCCCTCGAAGACCCACGCATGGCCGGATTCGTGAACCGGCTCGAAGATCTCAATGCGCTCGCAGATGCCAGTCCAGGCTTCGTGTGGAGACTGCAAACGCCCGCCGGGAATGCTACCTACCTTCGTCCGTACGAGCATGATGATCGAATTCTCATCAACATGTCGGTCTGGGAGAATTTCGAAGCTCTGAAACACTACGTCTACCGCACGGCCCACGCCGAACTGCTTCGCCACCGGAACGAGTGGTTCGAAATGTTTTCAGGATCCTATCTTGCTCTGTGGTGGGTGCCCGTAGGACATCGCCCGGGTGTCGACGAGGCTACCAAACGTCTGGCTCATCTCGAGCGCAATGGTCCTACCCAATTCGCGTTCAACTTCAAATCAGTATTCCCGCCCGACGAAGACTTTCAGAGAACCATCGATTGGTCCGCCTTTCAGCCTTGTCCGGCAACCTGATTTTCCGTTGCGCTACAACGCATGGGTGACTCGGACTCGCCTTTTTCCGCAGTCTAAACCGCTTCACCCGGCCGGACCCCTCCCTTGCATTGTCGATGGAGCGGCGGGCGTCCCCGCCCGCCGGACGGGCGAAAGGCCCGTCCCTCCACCCAGAAGTTCCCCGGACGAACTAAGGGCGGCCAATCCTACGCCGCTCGGGTCCGTCTTCCGCTTTGACCGTCTGGGTACTGCGTCAATTCACTGACCACCGTCAGTGCAGCTCCATGTGCCAGGAAAACGTTCTTCTCGGGCTCGTGGCGAAATTCCAGGAATTCCGGAACAGTCGCCAGGATGCCGGCCAAACCCAAATCAAGCTCGCGGCGAGCATTGAAGGGAATCACTTTTCTGCCTCTGCCGGAGTAGTCCGTGGCAAGATTGACCACCAGTTCCGTGCCGCCGCATACCAGGGCTGCGACTGCCGCACGCCGGTTGCGCCTCCATAACCAGGCGGCACTGGCGAGCAGCGAGCCTGCCGTGATGTAGCCGGCAATGGAATGAGTTTTTGGCGAAATCACTTTCGGTATAGGCTTGACGGCAACTTTCGCGAGACTATTCAAGGTTGGCATGAATCCTTTCCCCTCCCTGGAGCAAAATGAAAATCGGTATCTAGTGTCGTGTAAAGATTCCGGCGAAACTGTAACCCACAGCCAGGCTAATGACGCTCACTACGGCCGCAGCGCCCATGAAATGTTCGCGTGCGTTGTTGACCGGGTCTACCTTTTCGCGGACGGCAGCGATTTTTGTCCGGAGTTCGGTCGCTGTCTGATGTAAGCGGTTTCGCTCTTCCAATGCGCGCAGTTCCAGATTGTCCACCGGTGGTGTGCTCATATCTGACTCTTCATTTCGGATTGGATCCAGATTTTGTCGCCTTTCAACACTTCGATCGTTTTTGTAGGCATTAATTGCTTCGCCGCAAACTCACGCTTGGCAAAATAACCAGCCAGCATTCCTAAAATCGCCCACAGCATGCCGATGCCGAAAAATCCGAAACACCAGCGATACGGGCTGTTCGGAAACAGCGCGGCAACCAGTGCGGCGAAACCGATGCTGAGCAGGAAGAATGCGCTTGTCAGCAACAGAATCGCGCCCCCCGCCAGTGGAACCGCCGTCTTGAGAGTCTTCGCCTTTTCTCTCATCTCGCTTTTCAGCATGGCCACGCGAGTCGCCACGAATTCCTGCAGCTCGCCTTTCATCTCGCCCAGAACCTGAGCTACGCTTCTCCCGTTATTTACGTCGTGATTCATAACTCTCCGACCTCCAGACTCTGGCGACGACTCCGCACACAAAGGCTCCCGCGCCGATCATGCCCAGCAAGCGCAGGGGATCTTCTTGCTTGAGAGATCCCACGCGTTGTTTGAGGGATCGCACCCGCATCTCCGCTCGCGACCTCATAGTGCGTAGCCGGAAGGCAACCTCTGCAGTGCCTTCTACCGCCGCCCTCTGCGCCTCGCCGCAAAGTCTGCCGAAGGATCGCGACTTTCCGGCTAGAAACCCTCGGCCTGCTCGCGCATCTTCCATTTCTTCAACCGCCGAACGAGCCGGTAATGCCGGCGGTTGGGGCACAAATTCAATAACAAGAGAACGATCTATATCGGGTGATGGTTGTTTATCCGGTAAGGCCATAGGCTTGCCCTCATGACAAAATTACGGTGCTGGGCTTAATGTTTTTACGGAGACCGCTCGGATCGCTAAGTACTTCTTCATCGCTGCTTCTGAGTCGTCGCAGTGGAGAGAGCGCCGGAAGCTTGCTGGCTGCCGCGAGTGCACAGATCGCAGGTCGATGAATGTCATGCGCCGCTCACAACGGTCATCAATTTGGCGTCCTTGTTCCGAGCCTATCCGGGGTAAAAGCCCAAAGCGATCAGGGATTTCCAGTAACTTTGCTGTAAAACCCTCTGGATAGGGTTCAAAATCGTTGGTTCGAATCTCTTCAGACGACCTTCTATTTTCATTCGCCCTTCCTTCCTCGACCTCCAGAATGTTCTCGGAAAATGTATGTTCGCCTGCTGACACAAACCCGACCGCACAAATTGGAGTTGTGGACTGTGAAGCCGATCGATCTCTAAGCTGTTGCCATACGACCGCTACGGAGTGGTAGCCTGCTGCTGTGGGGAAAGAAAAAGAGAGCGAAGCGCTGGTGGTCGAGGGACGCGAAGTTCGCATTACACACCCCGACAAGCTTTACTTTTCATCGCAGGCAAAAGTATCGAAGCTCGACCTCGTCCGTTACTATCTCTCGGTTGCGACCGGAGCACTCGCAGGAATCCAGGACCGTCCGATCGTCCTTAAGCGCTTCGTCAATGGCGCGGGGGGAGAGGCTTTTTATCAGAAGCGCGCTCCTGCGCAGCGCCCCTCCTGGCTCCGAACCGTGACGCTTTCCTTCCCTTCTGGCCGCACGGCGGAAGAAATCGTGGTCGATGACGCGGCAGGACTCGCTTGGATCGTAAACCTGGGATGCATCGAACTTCACCCCCATCCCGTCCGCTCCGGCGACCTCGATCACCCGGACGAATTGCGCATCGATCTGGATCCGATCCCAGGTGTTCCCTGGTCCGATGTGCGCCTCGTGGCTCTGGAAGTCCAGGCGTTTCTCCAGGAACTCGGGCTACGCGGATGGCCGAAGACGAGCGGCTCTCGCGGCATGCATGTTAATGTGCGCATCGAACCACGCTGGACATTTGCCGAAGTACGTCGTGCGGCGGTCGCATTATCGCGGGCGGTTGAGCGTCGCGCTCCCACTCTGGCCAGTTCAAAATGGTGGAAAGAAGAACGCCACGGCGTCTTCCTTGACTACAACCAGAATGCGAAGGATCGCACCACCTGCTCGGCCTACTCGGTGCGTCCCGTTCCCGACGCCCGCGTCTCCGCCCCGCTCCACTGGCGCGAAGTCCCGGATTGCGAGCCGGCCGACTTCACCATATTCACGATGCCCGAGCGGTTCCATAACCTCGGGGATCCGCATGCTGAGATGGACGCCAGCCCCGGTTCGCTGGAGCACTTTCGCAAAACGGAATCGGAAGCGCCCCGCGTGGCGCCGTCTCGCGCCCGGACCGCCGGCAAGAAGTCGCGTGTCAAGATGCCGCTCATCGTGGTGGCGAATTCTCCGGACAAAGCCGCGGCGCTCGCCGGCCTGGAGCAGTGGAAACAGAAGCACCCCAATGTCGCCCCGTTGCTGGCGATCGATGACGTGCTAGTCGACTCGATGCGCGGCCGCTCCTCGACCTGGACCCGCATTCGCATCAACCTGCGTCACGTGCCCGAAGCCTTGCGTCCGCCGCAAGAAACTCCCGATCCGGACGACGATCCTACGCGGGAGTGGCGCGACGCCGGCAAGAGGAAGCAGAAAAACAAATCAGAAACCACTGAAGCGGAAACTTAACGTCCCTGCGGGAAGATGGCGGCAAGTTCCTGAGGCGGCACCACTTCTAACTGCGCATACGTGCAATCGCCCGGCTTTTTGTCTTTTCTCCACCTGCGAAATTGCGCGGTGTGACGAAACCGGTCTCCTTGCATGTGATCGTAAGCGACTTGGACAACCAACTCGGGTCGCAGCGGCTCCCACGACAAGTCCTTGCCCTGACTCCAGCGACTCTGACCACCCGGCATCCGCTTCGGTTCATCTCCGCTGCCCTGCTCCGCCCAATGCTTCCAGGGATGGGTGGCCAGCGCTTCTTCCCGATAAGGCTTCAGGAATTCCGCGAGTTCCCGACGCTTCTCCGTGCTAAAGCTCGCGCACACCCCGACGTGCTGCAAAGCACCGGAGTCGTCGTAAAGCCCCAACAGCAATGAACCTACCAATGTGCGATCGCCTTTCTTGTGCCAACGAAATCCGGCCACCACGCAGTCGCAGTCGCGCTCGTGTTTCACCTTGAGCATCACACGCTTGTTCGGCTCGTAAGTTCCTGCAATCGATTTCGCAATCACCCCATCCAGGCCCGCGCCTTCAAATCGGCGAAACCAGTCTGCCGCCACGCTGCGGTCGGCGGTTGCGGGCGTCAGATGGATGGGCGGCGCTGCCGCTGAGATCAGCGATTCCAACTCGTGCCGGCGATTTTGAAATTTCTCTCCGCGAAGATCACGCTCCCCGACATTCAGCAGATCGAAAAACACGAAAGACGCCGGGCTCTGTTGGGAAAGCAGCTTGACGCGCGAAGCGGCCGGGTGCAGGCGCAACTGGAGTGCGTCGAAGTCCAGTTCATCTTCCTTCACAATGACAATCTCTCCGTCGAGAACACAGCGGGACGGCAAGGCGGCGCGCAACGGATCTTCGAGCTCGGGAAAGTAGCGATTGAGCGGCTTTTCGTCGCGGCTCTGGATCAGGATCTCATCGCCGTCCCGAAAAACCAGCGCGCGAAAGCCGTCCCACTTCGGCTCGAAAATCCAATCGTCACCGGAGGGTAACCCTCCCACCCGCTTGGCCAGCATGGGCAAGAGCGGCGGATTGACGAGAAGGTCCACGCCTCATAGTACCTCGAAGCGCTTCGAAAATTTCACCGTGGCTCAAGTCCACATATTGGTGAGATCCAGAAAGCGATTGTCCCAACGCTGTTGGTTGGGACCGTACTTCGAAGGGCAATGCGTTACCCAACGCCGGCCATTTCTGCCCTCTCCTGCGCCCTGGCACGATAGTTTTGCCAAAGTGTTACGAGCGGGAATGCCACCAGCAGCAACAATACTGGCTCAATCGGATGACGAAACCTGTTTTCAGCATGGCTGAAATAGTACGGCAATAATGGAAACAGCATCATGATGAGGAACAAATCCGCATCCCGCACTTTCTTACGGAAAGCAAGGTATAAGCCCCAGAATGCAAGTATTGAAGTGATACCGAACAGCAGGTGTTTCCCCAGGCCGATCCAGGTCCCCAATACCTGCTTCGATGCGGCGCTTACATTCACATCCAGCCATGTCTCGCGACTGCCCGCCCACAGATCGAATGCCCGGCCCAGCACGCGTTTGATGAAAAT
>QIAI01000434.1 GCA_003224995.1 Acidobacteriota bacterium | reverse complement strand
ATTTTTGCCATCAGCGGCGAAGACGAATTTACCGATCTGCTGAAAGCCAGCGCCACCCAGGTCACAGCTTTCGCTAAGGCTCCGAATGGGGGCCTTTACGCCTCAACCAGCAACCTGGGCAAGGTGTTCCTGCTGGGAGCGACTACCGAGCCGGTGGGAAGCTATGAAAGCGACGTCTTTGACGCCCGCATTTTCTCCCGTTGGGGCCGGGCCGAATTTCGCGGTGTGGGCAATGTGGAACTGTTCGCGCGCAGCGGCAATGTAGATAACCCGGATCGTAACTGGAGTCCCTGGAAAAAAATTGACCTCTTGAAAGATGCTGAGGTCAGCGTCCCACCCGCAAGGTTCATTCAATGGAAAGCGGTGCTACGGGCTGGCGAGCCCGCTCCGCGTGTGGACAGTATCGCGCTGAACTATCTTCCCAAAAATGTGGCGCCGGATTTCGATGAGGTCACGGTGCAAACCGGCGCCCGTTACCAATCGCTGCCAAAGCCGGTAGGCGCAGATACGAGTATGAGTGTTGGCGGGACCCAGCCGCCGCGTTTCGACTCATCTCCGCCACCCATCCGCGACCGTGATTCCATTGGCGTGCGCTGGGCGGTTCACGACGACAACGACGATCAGATGGTCTACTCCGTTTATTATCGGGGCGACGGAGAAAGCCGCTGGTTGTTGCTCAAGGACAACCTGACCGACAAGTTCTATTCGTTCGATGCTTCCCTTTTGCCGGACGGAGGTTACACGTTCAAGGTGGTGGCTTCCGATGCTCCTTCCCATTCTCCGGAGCAGGCTCTGAGCACAGAAAAAGAAAGCACTCGCATCGAAGTAGATACCACGCCGCCGCAGATCGATAACCTTGCGGCAGTCGTTGAAGGTGGCCAAATTCATGTAACTTTTCGATCCCACGACAGTTTCTCTTCAATAAAACGCGCCGAGTATTCCGTTGATGCCGGGGATTGGCAGTTCATCGAACCTTTGGGACAACTCTCCGATTCCAAGCTCGAGAGTTATGATTTCCGCGCTTCCCTGTCGCCGAAATCCCCTGCGGACTCATCACCAGTGGCGGCAGGTGGAACTGACGGGCGAGGCGCCGCCAACGGTCAAATGGAACACGTGGTGGTGGTGCGCGCGTATGACCGCTACGACAACATGATTTCGGCCAAGACAGTGATTCGCGCGGGCGCCACGACTAACCGACTGGCCGTCCAACGTTAAGAGTAATTTCCGTTTCCGCGTTCGCTGCTAAAATTCTTCCATGCTAGGGGTCTTGCAGACAATCGGCTGGCTTGCGGTCATTGTGTACGCGAGTATTCCCTCGTTCTGGTTGGTGGTCCATCCACGCGTGGAGTATTGGCGCTCCAGACAGCGATCTCCCTACCGGGTCCTCATTCCGCTCTGGATAACAATGTGGATCGCTCTCGGGATTACTACTGCACCATGGCGGTATGTCTTGATCTACCAGACCGGCTGGACGTGGATTCCGGCCGCAATTCTCTTTTTCACTGGATTATGGCTCTACAAAAGTTCCGGCCAGCACTTCAGCGGACCGCAACTAATCGGGGTGGCTGAACTCCTGCCATCGCACGGGGAACAGCGGTTAGTGATCTCGGGAATCCGCAACCGCATCCGCCATCCTGTGTATTTGGGACATCTTTGCGAGATGCTGGGTTGGAGTATCGGCACGGGGCTCGCCGTGGCTTATGCATTGACGGCTTTCGCAGCGGTTACAGGCGTAATCATGATCCGACTGGAAGACAAAGAACTTGAACAGCGGTTTGGCGAGGAGTATCGGCGCTATCGCAATCATGTTCCAGCGCTGATTCCTTCACTGTCAAAACCAAGCCTGGCTCAACGGCAATAGCTAAGTCCCTCATGCGCTTCGAATTTTTTGTTGCTACGCGCTATCTCCGCGCCAAGCGGCGGCAGGCCGTCATTGGCGTGATTACGGGCATTTCGATCGCCGGGGTCGCCGCAGGTGTGGCATCGCTCATCGTCGCTCTCTCTATCAATAATGGATTTCGCCAGGATTTGCAGGATCGTCTTCTCGGTTCGACTTCTCACGTCAACCTGCTTCGCATTGAAAGTGATGGCATCAAGGAATGGCGTCCGCTGATGGATCGTCTTTCGAAACAGCACCACGTCGTCGCCACTGCCCCTGCAGTGTACGAGCAGGTGCTGATTTCCCGTGGAGCGCGAGCTCGAGGAGCTGTGTTGAAAGGAATGATTCCGGCTTACGAACGCAAAGTCAGCGATCTGCTGCAGACAGTGAGTATCGGATCAGCGGATACATTGGAAGAGCCCGCAGCTGGTCCTGCCGGAGAAACTGCTGGGAGGCCGACTTCCAACACCCAGGAATCCGCTCCTGAGCCCCAAGATTCAATGCGCGCGGTGCAGGAGCGCCTCGCGGCCATGCCGCCCATCATCCTCGGCAAAGACATGGCGGAGAATCTCGGCGCTACCGTTGGCTCCGTTGTTTTGGTGACTAGTCCTCAAGGCGAATTAACCCCCTTCGGCATGGTGCCCAAGTACAACCGATTTCGGGTGGCGGGGATTTTTAACTCGGGATTTTACGACTACGACAGCTCATGGGCCTTCGCCCGTTTGTCGGACACACAGCGCTTG
>QIAI01000433.1 GCA_003224995.1 Acidobacteriota bacterium | reverse complement strand
TCCGTTCAGATTGTCATCGTTGTTGTTGATGACGTGCTTCAGCACACCCACGATCTGGTACGAAATGCCATCCAGGCGAATACTTTCGCCAATCGCGTTCTGTCCGGAAAACAGTTTCTGTTTCACGTCGGCGCCGATAAAGGCCACGCGGGTATGAGTGTAGTCATCGGCTTCACTGAAGGCGCTGCCCTCGGCAAAATCCATGCGCCGCATCTTGGGATAATTGGCGTAGACGCCACTGACCCCGTAATTCTTGCTGCGCGTGCCATAGGCGACGGCGCACTGCTTGAAAACTTCGGGCGAAGAGCGTTTCAGCAAAGGCACTTCCGCCTGGATGTGCTCGAAATCCTTGAGGGTGAGCTTCACTTCACTGCCTGCCTTGGTGCCGCCCACCTGCATCGAAGTGCGTCCGGGGAAGACGAAGATGAGATTGGTGCCGAACGAGCGGAAGGCGGCCCACAGTCCACGTTCGAAGCCTGCTCCGTAGGCCAACAGCAGCACTACGGTCGCAATGCCCCAGGCCATGCCGAGCATGGTGAGAAAACTGCGGCGCCGGTTGTGGCGTAAGGCTTCGTAGGCCTGGCGGAACAGGTTAGCGAACATAGTTATTCCTGCCGCAGGGCTTCCACCGGAGGCAGAAGCGCCGCTTTGCGCGCGGGGTAAAGTCCGGCGCTGATGCCAGCGATGGCGAGAGAAGCGATGGCGGCGATCGCCGAAATGGGGACAATGCGTGGGGTATCGAAGCCTTCGGGCGCGGGCAGCATGGCGAGCGCGGTCACAAAGGCAATCGTGATCACCAGGCCAATGCCGCCGCTGAATGCGGTCAAGAAGGCGCCCTCAATAAAGAACTGGGTCATGATGTTGCGGTGAGTCGCGCCCAGAGCTTTACGGAGGCCAATCTCGCGCGTGCGTTCGGCAACCGATACAAGCATGATATTCACGATACCGATTGCGCCCAGCCCCAGAGTCACCAATCCGACCACGCCGAGAAAGTAGTCCATGGCGTTGAAAATCTTGTCGACCTTCTGGGAATTCTCGATAGTGTCCCAATCCTCAAAGGCGTCGGCGAACTTGGGATTGAAGTTGTGCCGCCTGGCTAGGATCTCGTGCACTTCAGCTTTCGCCGCCAGGTGCTCGGCTTTGAGCACGGGCCGGTAGTTGAGAAAAGAGATGGCGTTGTCCATGCTCTCGCCCTTCAAGGGAAATAACTCGCGCATGGTCTCGATGGGAACAAATATGCGGGCGTTGGTGCCGTTGTTACCATCCTGACCGACTTTGGCGAGCACGCCGATGATGTCGAAACGAGTGCCGTTAAGGAGCATGGATGCGCCCACCGCGGGGCGACCCGGGAAAACATTCTTCAGAAGTTCCCAGCCAACCACGGCGAGGCGGCGGTGCTCGGTATTGTCCTGATCGTTGAACCAGCGCCCGGTACCGATGGGGACGCTGCGGATCTGGTTATATTCCGGGGCGATTCCGAAGACCTGGCCGTTGGTGGAACCGTACTCGCTGACCGCTCGAATGTCTTCGCGGTTGATGACGGCCGAGACGGTTTTCAAAGTGTGGGCGTCGCGCCGCAGGGCGAGGTAATCGTCATAGGTGAAGTGATAGGTCTGCCCGGATTGCAGACTGCCTTCGACTGCGGGAATTCGACCCGGGAAGATGAACATGATGTCCTGTCCGAGGGTCGCGAGTTGTCTCGCCTGTCCGCTGCGAAAGCCTTCGCCCAGGCCGACCAGCAAGAGCAAGGAACCCACACCCCAGGCAATGCCGAACATGGTGAGAAACGAGCGGAGCTTGTGCGCCCACAAAGTGGCGAGCGACTGCCGAATGATGTCCGTAAGAAGTCTCATGGTAGTGCCCCCAGACACCGGGCAGTGCCTGGGGGCCCCGGGTTTAGAATCGGGCGGGGGGTCTCATGTCCCGCCCCCGTTGTTACTCTTACAAGTACGCGCGCGCTGTAGGGAAAGTTCCGGGAAGCCGAAAAATTCCCACACAGTTAGACTCGCTTTGCAGGGAAAGAGTTAGTCCTCAAACGGTGAGAATTATCTCAGCTGAAAAGCATTTGAGCGCGAAGGCCGCGAAGGACTCAAGGAGGTCGCGAAGAAGGACTTCTGCATTCTTTTGAAATCACGGGTAAGAATCGGGAGGGCCGCGAGGAGGAACTTTCGGCTTTGTGTTGAATGCGGAGGGACTTGGGTTGCCTAATCGAGAGTTGACGGAATGGGGCATTGGCGGGCTTGCTCACCTTGTACTAGGCAGTGCCGTCTAAAGATTCCGTGCCACCCAAGATCAGCACTGCGTCGACCACGTCCGCGTGGCTCGCAGTCTTCAATGAACAATTCAGGAGGACTCCCGTGTACAAGCGACATATCTCCGTTCTGTGCGGTCTCATGGTGTTGCTCGCCAGCAGCATCGCCTTTTCGCAATCCACGCAACTCAACATTCCGCGCGATAGCCAGCGCGCCTCCGTCACGCAGCGGATCGGCATTACCGACATCACCGTGAACTATCACCGGCCTCTGGTAAAAGGCCGCACCATCTGGGGCAAAGTGGTGCCGTACGGGCAAGTCTGGCGAGCCGGAGCCAACGAAAACACCACCATCACTTTCACCGACCCGGTCAGCATTGAAGGCAAGCCTCTCGACAAGGGCACCTACGGTTTGCACATGATTCCCAACCAGGACGAATGGACGGTGATCTTTTCCAAGGTCAATAGCGCGTGGGGAAGCTTCACCTACAAAGAGGATGAAGACGCGCTGCGGGTGAACGTGAAGCCGCAGAGCGGAGATGTGCAGGAGGCCCTGCTGTATGACTTCGAGCAGCCCACGGAAAATTCGGCGACCGTGACTATGCGCTGGGAGAAAGTGGCTGTTCCTTTCAAGGTTTCGGTGGACGTGAACAAGATCGTGCTGGCCAGTTTGCACCAGCAACTGCGCGGGCTTTCGCAATACACCTGGGACGGTTGGGACGATGCTGCCAACTACCTGCTGGCGCACAAAGTGGATCTAAACGAAGCCCTGGAATTTGAAAACCGGTCGATTGGCAGTGAGCCTCGTTATGACAACTATATGACCAAGTCGCAGATCCTGGATGCGATGGGTAAGAAGGATGATGCCAAGGTGGCTCACGAGAAGGCGCTTGAGATTGCGACGCCCGCACAGCTTCACCAATACGCCTTCGCTTTGAAGGGACAAAAGAAGGACGCCGAAGCATACGAAGTGTGGCGCAAGAATGCGAAGAACCATCCGGATCTGTGGTTCACGCACTCCGGCATGGCTCGGGTGTATTCGTCGCAGGGGGATTTCGACAATGCGGTGAAGGAAATGAAGCTGGCCGAAGCGGGGGCGCCGGAGCAGAATAAAGTATTCATCGACGCGGCCATTAAGCGTTTGGAGGCTAAGGACGATATCAACAAGTAGGGTGAAATTCAGGGATGCTCGCGGCGGCCTCGGGAAAAGGGGCCGCCGAAGTTTTTAGTGAAATGATGATTTAGCTATATTTCCCCGCGCGATTAAGCAGCATCTCCGCCGCGGCGTGGCGTCGCCCCTTGCAACCGTTCAACCCTTCAACCCTTGACACAAGCCGTATCAGGTGGGGCATAATAGCGCCATTTTCGCGCTGCTAGTAGCCTGGCAACGCCTTCCCCCACGGCCTCAAGTCGATCTCCGGCGCGCTTTCGCGAACCGGCGTGGTCTCGAATCGATAAGTGTGAGACTAGCGAAATCAATGAACTAACCTTCGGAGGATGGCGTGCGAAACACAATTTCTTTGGCGATTCTTTTCACCGCGACAATTCTCTTTGCCGCCAACGGCAACCAACCACTTAACGTTAAGTCTGGTCTGTGGCACGTAACCGGCACCAACCAGTTCATGGGGAATACCTCTAAGACGGACTACAAGACCTGCATCACGGAAAAAGACTTGAACAGCAATCCGTGGGTGAATGGACCGGAGGAGAAGTGCACGTGGACGGTGGTCACATCCACCGGAAGTGATCTTGAAATCAAGGGCACGTCCTGTGAACTCGGCAAGGAATACGGCATGAGTACCAATATCGACCTCAAATTGCATGCGGTCGATTCGGAAAACGTGAAAGCTTCCATGCAGGGCACCTCCACCGGAAACGGCCAAACTCTAAACGTGAGCGGCTCATTCACCGGCAAGTGGGTGGGTTCCAGCTGTCCCGCAAACAAAGACTGAGAATATATCTTGGCGGCAGGACTGAGATAGGGATGTTGCAACAGCTGCCAACCCTCAGGTGCTGGCTGGCGTGGCCCGGGCAAGCGCAAGAATTACTCCGCCGAATAAGAGCGTGTCCGCGAAGTAGTTGAGTCCCTCGACTTGGACGGCGGTGCTCGGGTCGGCCAGCGCGCCGATCATGACCGGCCCGTAGATGACGACAACCAGGAACACAATCCAGGCGCCGAGATAGGTGGCGGCCATGCGCGTCTTTCGCGCCAACAGAAAGCAGACGCCAGCAACCATGAGAAATGCGCCCGTGAGATAGTCGATGACGGCACGAGCGGGAACCCACGTGGGCATCTGTTTTGGGAG
>QIAI01000432.1 GCA_003224995.1 Acidobacteriota bacterium | reverse complement strand
TAGTAGCCACCGGAGCGGCAGAGCCCATGGCCCCTGGCGCCACAACCCGCCTGACCGGGACGTTGCAATTCTGGATCGAGAAGGAAACACCCTCCTGGGCCCGTTCCATGCTGAGTTTCTGGTTCACCGCAGCATTCCCCCACGCGATTCAGCAGCGAAATGATAGGAGAATGGGCAATTCACGCCAACTGGCAGACCTGACGGTCACTAAAATTGAGTCGAACGCTCGCGAGGGTTCGTCACTATCCGATGTTTCTTACTATCCATGAACTGAGAGAAGTGACAGTTATTGTTGGATGCGCACGGCCCTAGTATCAATCAGCAACGCGGCCTCGCTTCCGAGGTCGCCCGTTTTCCAAAACGAGCAACCATGTAGCCGGAATGTCTAATGGAACATCGCCACAGAGCCAGGCTACTCATAGCTGATGATCACACGTTATTGGCGGAAGCCTGCAAAAGTTTTCTCGAGCCTGAGTTCGAGGTCGTCGGGATCGCAGACAACGGCCGAACTCTGCTTCGACTGGTGTCCGAACTACGACCCGATGTGGTCGTACTCGATATAGCCATGCCCAAGCTGAATGGGCTTGATGCGGGAGAACAAATCAAACATCTCTCGCCCACAACCAAATTGGTTTTCTTGACAATGGACATGTCACCGGAAGTCGCTGCAGAAGCCTTTCGGCGCGGCGCATCCGGCTATGTTGTGAAGAGTTCGTCAGCCGAAGAATTGGCAAGGGCCATTCGTCGAGCTCTCAAGTCGGAATCCTACCTATCCCCTGCGATTACCAAGGAAACAGTTGAGTTCCTTTTGAGAAGCGGCGATTCCTACGTGGAAGAAAAGCGGATTACCCGTCGCCAGAGCGAGGTTTTGCAACTGCTCGCGGAGGGTCTCTCCATGAAAGAAATCGCCAATGTCTTGAACCTGAAGCCGGGCACTGTCGCATTTCACAAGTACAAAATGATGGAGACCCTCGGTCTCAAGTCCAATGCTGAATTGCTTCAATATGCGATCAAGCATCACGTCGTTTAGCGCGAATCCCAAATCTCACCAGCGTCAGTCAGACACTCTCATGCGCAGGACGGCACTTTCTGCAGAGAACATCCAACGAAACCGTGCACGATCCGCCCACCGCCTATGATTCTATTGGCGGTTGCGAGCACGTACGTGCCGCGCAATTACGAAAGTCCGCGTGTTCGAAATTCAAGGGATTGAGTGGGAAATCGGCGGAGATGACCAAGATAAAAGCACTTGTGAAGGCGGCGCCCACCTCGCCTCTCGACTTTCCGAGAAAGAACCATACGGGCCGCACCTGTTAAGAAAAACAGCTGCCTTTGCTAGTAAAAATACCAGAGGCAGGTATCAAAAATGAATGGTAGTATTCTGCTCCTCGCGACAGGCCAGTCTGTGTTGAATCACTGACGCGAGAGTCTTTACAGATACTGTCCGCAATATGCGGTGCTGTTGAAATCGGGAGTTGCATGCGCCCGGATCGCTCGGCCCCGGAATGCTACCACCAGGAGTAATTCTTATGATCAGAAGAAACCTTCCCCGGATTCTAATCGCAGACGATCACACGTTAGTAGCTGAGGCATGTAAGAAGCTTCTCGAGAGCGAGTACGAGGTCGTCGGCACCGTGAGCGATGGTCGCTCATTGGTCAGGGCTGCAGCTGAATTGAGACCTCATCTCATAATCGTTGATGTATCCATGCCCCTGCTGAATGGCCTGGATGCAGGCCAGCAAATAAAGGAATTGCTGCCCGCGATAAAGCTGGTTTTCCTGACGATGAATCATGATGCGGATCTGGCCGCAGAGGCGTTCCGGCGTGGGGCGTCGGGGTACTTGCTGAAGACTTGCGCGGCCTCGGAGTTGACCATCGCGGTGCGCGAGGTGTTGCGCGGCAAGTCTTACTTATCACCCATGATCGCAAGGGACACAGTTGATTTTCTCTTGCGCCAGGATAAGAAGTTGATCGAAGAAGGACACAAGCTGACAGATCGGCAGCGCGAAGTACTCCAACTCCTGGCGGAAGGAAAATGCATGAAAGAAGTGGCCGGTGTGCTGAACGTAACCCCCCGCACAGTCGCCTTTCACAAGTACCGCATCATGGAGGTGCTCAACGCCAGGAGCAATGCGGAGCTGGTTCAATATGCAATCAGGCACCACTTGATCGCCGCGTGACGGAACAGCACTGCGCCATTGTCCCAGGTTTACCGGATTTTTTCGACCAGCTATTGCCGCCATTTTCGTGGGTCGGCATTGTGCCAATTTTGGAAAGGAAAAAGGGGTTCGAGAAGGAGTAGCGCGATCAATCGCGCCGACCCTCTTGAACCCCGTCCGTCAAACGAACGCATTCCGTCAAACAATCCTGCGAACGAAACCTACCCCGATTGAGGTCAGGACTGAGAAGCAGCCAAGGAGCCCAAGAAGTGGCAGGAGGCTTCCGGTCTTCGGCAATTCTGGTGCCGCAGCCGGGGCCAAGGCTTGTGCTGGGGCCGCTTCCGCGATCAAGATCGGCACATCGGCCGGAGGCGGCGGTGGAGGTGGCGGCATCGACCCAGTTAGCTGTTTCTCATGCTCCACCACGCTGACAGGTTCCTCCACGACTTTGGTGGCAGACACCGTCATTCCTTGCTTGAGCCCCCAAGCATCCTTCTGCTCGCCATTGACCGTGAACTTTTGGTC
>QIAI01000431.1 GCA_003224995.1 Acidobacteriota bacterium | reverse complement strand
GGGACAAGATTGTAAAATTTGAGGGCGGTTATCACGGCCTGCACGATTCGGCGCTGGTCAGCGTAAAGCCGCACGCGCCCGATTTCGGCGATATCAAGAATCCCGTTTCCGTTCCCGGCGGTCTCGGCGTACCAAAAGCGTCCATCGAGAATGTCACCATCGCAACATTCAACGATCTCGCCACGGTCGAGCGCCGCTTCCAGGAAAATCCTGGCCAGATTGCGGCGATCATTCTCGAGCCGATCCTGATGAATGTCGGACTGTGCATGCCGCAGCCCGGCTTCCTCGAGGGTCTGCGCGCGATCGCGACCAAAAATGGCGCGCTCTTGATCTTTGACGAAGTGAAGACCGGAGCGAAACTCGGCTGGGGCGGAGCGTCGGAATATTACGGCCTCACGCCCGACATGATCTGCCTTGCGAAATCCATCGGCGGCGGGTTCCCGCTTGCCGCTTTCGGAGCCCACAAGTCCGTCATGGACCTCATCTCACAACACAAAGTCTTTCACGGCGGAACTTACAACACAAATCCAGTCTCGATGGCTGCCGGCCTTGCCACCTTCAGTGACGTGCTCACTCGTGAGAATTATGCTCACGTCGAGAAGCTCAGCAAGAAACTGGTGGATGGCTATAAGAAGATCATCGCGAAAGTCGGACTGCAAGGTTATATCGCACAGGCCGGCGCGAATGGCGCTCTCATGCTCTATCCGCAGGAGATTCGCAACTATCGCGACTGGCTGACGGTCGATGTAGACCTGTGGCGCCACTACTGGTTTGGCATGGTGAATCGCGGTGTGATGGCGCAGCCTTACTGGCAGGACGAGCAATGGACGATGTCGGTGCAGCACACCGAGGCCGATATCGACAAGCACATTGCCGCCTTTGACGACATTGCTGCCTCACTCGCCAAAGCCCAGCAGGAACGAGCGGGGAAAACTCCGGCTCTGGCCGCGCATTAAAGACGTAGTTGTAGGGCGGGCGCCCTCGCCCGCCTCACACGTTTTTCGGTTTCAAGGTGTAAGCATCACATCAGCCGTCTGTGCTCGCGATCTTTTCCTTGAAACCTTGAAACCTCTGAAAATTTGAAACCTTAATGCCGAATGTCCACCTCCGACCAAACCGCCGGTAACCAGCCTCATCTCAAACGTGTCCTCGGTCGCTGGGATCTGGTGCTGTTGTTCGTGGTCGCCGTTTTCAATCTGAACGTCGTACCCTCGATCGCCGCCAATGGCGGCGTCACCGTCTGGCTCTGGCTGATTTCGCTACTTCTATTTTTCTGGCCACAAGGCATCGCAGTGATCGAACTCGCTCAGCGCTACCCCGGGGAAGGCGGCGTCTACCTGTGGGCGAAGGAAGTGTTTGGGGATTTCCACGGCTTCCTCTCCGGCTGGTGCTACTGGACGAACAACATGCTCTACGTTCCGACAGTCATGCTCTACTTCGTCGGCGTATCCGTATTTGCCATGGGACCCGGCCATGCCGCACTCGCGGATAATAAGAATTTCGCGATGGTCACCTCGCTCGTCCTGCTCGCGCTCTTGACCATCCTCAACATCGTGGGGCTCGGCGTGGGCAAATGGCTGAACAACATCGGCGCCATCGGAACCTTCGTTGCAGCCTCCGTGCTGATCCTTCTCGGCCTCACCATTTTCTTTCGCTTTGGAACCACTGTGACTACCGCTGACTTCCACATTCCCGCAGACCCGCGTTTCGTGCTGAATTCCTTTGGCGTGATCTGCTTCGGGCTGGTGGGATTGGAATTGGCTTCCGTGATGGGAGACGAGATTCGAGAGCCCCAGCGAACGCTGCCCGGAGCCGTCGCTTGGGGAGGCGTGCTTGCGGGCGCGCTCTACATCGGTGCGACGCTCACGTTGTTGGTCTCGGTGCGCAAGGACGAAATCAGCGTGCTCCAGGGAATCGTGCAGGCCGTGAGCCATATGGCCGCGAAGGTAGGAGTCGCTTGGATCATCGCGCCATTCGCGGTCATGCTCAGCCTCTCCATTGCCGGCATCGGGTCGGCGTGGATGGGTGGTTCGGCGCGGATACCGTTTGTCGCCGGACTGGATTCCTACATGCCGTCATGGCTCGGCAAAGTGCATCCCAAATACGCGACGCCGCACGCCGCGTTGATTGTGCAGGCGATTGTTTCGCTGCTGCTGGTGGTCATTAATTTCTATGCCTCCGGTGGCGTACAGGAGGCGTTTCAGAGAATGCTCTCTCTGGCCGTCGTCTTGCAATTGGTGCCGTTTTTGTACGTGTTCGCTGCGTTGCTGAAGTTCGCGGTTCGCAGGCCGTTTCAAAGCCGGCGTTATAGCCGGGGCACATTATTGTTCGCGGGAGCGGCAGGCCTGGTGACAACAACGCTGGGCATTGCACTTGCATTTTTTCCGGCAAAACAGATCACGTCAGTGTGGAAGTACGAAGTCAGCATGATCGGCATTACGCTGGTATTCCTGTTGCTCGCAGTGTTTTTCTTTTTTGTGTACGGTCGCCTGAAAACATCGCGCGCGGCTGCATTAAAGCACGCGGAAGCGGCGCACATCACGTAGGGACGGCCCATATCACGTAGGGACAGACGCCCTCGTCTGTCCGGCCGGGCAAAGCCCGGCAGATTTGAAAACGCAACACCGCTTCGAATGAAGAAACTCGGAGCCTGACAAGTGCGCGGAGGATTTATGCCTAGCGGAGTTCAGACCGAAGTAAAAACCTACCAGATGTACATCAACGGTGAGTGGGTCACCAGCAAGTCAGCGAAGACGTTTCCCGTCTACGAC
>QIAI01000430.1 GCA_003224995.1 Acidobacteriota bacterium | reverse complement strand
GGATATTACCCAGGTGCAAAGCGACATCACGCGCGACATTTCGAACACACTGCGCATCCGGATGAGCGGCGCCGAGCAACAGCACCTGGGCAATGCCGGTACCAGCAATGCAGAAGCGTACCGGCTGTACCTCGAAGGACGGCAACTCTGGTACGGGCGCACTCCCGAGGGCCTCAAGAAAAGCATTGACCTGTTTCAACAGGCGATTGCTGCCGATCCAAACTACGCGCTGGCTTATACCGGGTTGGCGGAGACCTACACCGTGGCTCCCGCCTACGGAATTGGGATTACCTCCAAGCAAGCGCGCCAGGTGGCCGATGACGCGACGCGCAAAGCGCTGGAGTTGGATCCGTCGTCGGCGGAAGGGCACACGGCGCGGGCGATGACTCTTTGCCAGGCATGGAAATGGAGCGAAGCGGAGCAGGAGTTCCGGCGCGCGCTCCAGTTGAATCCGAATAACTCCAATACGCATTACTTCTACGCCATGGAGTTTCTGATTGCGCAAAATCGTCTTGACCAGGCGCTAGAGGAACTGCGCACGGCCATGTCGCTCGACCCACTGTCCCCGATCGTAAACACGAATTACGCTTCCGTGCTCACCATGGCACGTCGCTATGAGGAGTCACTCGCCCAATTCCAGAAGGCGCTGCAGGGCGACCCATCGTTCAAACCGGCCCACTTCAAGCTGTCATTGCTGTACGCGGCAACCGGACACTTTGGCGAGGCCGTAAGCGAGTTGCAGAAGTTCTCCCCTACACCCGGGTCTTTCAGTCCCGACGCCAACGGTTATTTGGCCCTGACCCTTGCCTCGACTCACCAAGACGAGGGGGTATCATCCATCGCAATAGCCTATGGTTTCGCCCATGATCGCGAGAAGACGCTGGCCTATCTTGAAAAAGCGTATGCCCTGGCGGATGAAGAGTTGCTGTTATCAATCCGCATGCCAGCTTTTGATTTTGTCCGATCCGATCCGCGGTATACCGACGTGATGCGTCGCATGGGATTGCCGGAATAGAAGAGCAGGAGTGAGCCGACAAAACAGAAGCACAGCAGCCCAATGGGGAATCGAAGAAAAATCCCGGATTTTCCTGATTGACATATCACTCGGACTCCGATATATCGATATCAGATAGACGGGATGCTTCGTATGCGGGAAAATGTCAGCACGTTTCTACCTCTTTCTCCAGCCACGCTCCATATTCCTCTTTCGCTGGCCGGCGAAGATTTGCACGGCTACGCCATCGGCTGGGGCCGGGCACGCTTTACGACAATCTGCAGAAGATGATTGAGCGGCGACTGGTGGAGGAGTTGGGCCAGAAAGCGGGAGATGAGGATCCGCGCCGGCGCTACTATCGGCTGAGTTCGCTGGGACGGAGTGTGCTGGCGGCCGAGATCGGGCGGCTGGAAAATGTTGTGCGCGAAGGCAAGCTGCGCCTGCACACTCGACCAAGGAGGGCCTGATGCTCCGCGTCCTGTATGGTTTGATACTGCGAGCCCACCCGGAGTACTTCCGGCAGCGATTTGGCGAGGAAATGCAGTCCATCTTCGACCACGCCGAAAGCGATCGGGTCGCCATCGGACTGCTGGCGGATGCCGTGATTTCGTTGACGCGGCAGTGGACGCTGCGCCCGCATTTCTGGGAACAACCACCCTTGGCAGTGGCGGGGCAAGCAGCGCCGCTTTTCAGCAGCCTCGAAAGCAGCAAGCCGCGCACGTCGGCGCTGATTTATGGCGCTTTCTTGTCGGTCGTAGTGCTGAACGCCGTCAGCCTTACCATGGGTTATGCCTGGAATCATCCCAGGTTCATGGATATTCGTCCCGGGTACGGTCCGGCGGGGCGCGTGCCGGATAGCAAGCTGAATTCTCGCGTGGTTCCTCGTCAAACTTTGCCGGCCGAGCCTGCGCTTTATACCGACGAGGGTAGAGTGGTGCTGATTTTTACGACGCACGCACATGCTGCGGCCGCTGCTTCAGACGCGAACTCTTCCGTAGCGACGCCGATGGCGACGTCCTCTCGGTCTTCCGATCAGAGTGCCGCTGCGCCCGCCGGACTGCTGCAGTCCTATGCGGGGACCTACATCAGCACTTCGTCACGAAACGAGAGGGTGAACGTGACGTTCATCGGGGGAAGGCTGCACCTGGACATAGTTGGAGTGTTCAGCAGCCCGCTCACGCCGCTCTCGAATGCGCCGGTGCTGGCTTGTGGGGGGAATTGTTGGGTACGTTTCTGGGCTAACGCGAGCGGAACCGTTGACCAGCTCGAGATTCACTACGCAGGGCGCGAGATCCAGGCTTTTCGGGTGCAAGGCGCGGTTTTTTGAACTCGTTACAAGCGCGGGATCCAGCGCGGCACGCGTCGTCGGTACTCTCGATATTCTTCCCCAAATTTGCGTTCCAGGGCCGGTTCCTCGTAAAGGAGAACGAATACGTACACCAGCAGCCAGACGAACGCTGCGTATTCCGCCAGAATCCTCGATCGAAACAACACAGCCTGCCCGATCACGATCAGCAGCACGCCGATGTACATGGGGTTGCGGACGTAGCGATGCAGTCCTTCCACCACTAGCTTGCTGGGCGGCGCGATGGGCGCAGGGGTTCCCAGCCCGCGCAAGGCAAATCCCCAAAAGGCAGTGTGCAGATAGACCGCGATTCCGATGGCGATCAAAAGGAACGCGAGCAGGCGAACGCCGGGGCTGGGGGATGCCATTGCGCCATTACGCAGGTTGCGAGGAATCCACCCGGCGACTGTAGCCGGCACAAGGACCGTGAACAGCAACGTGTTGAGAATGTGTTTCACGACAGCAAGGGGCACTGGATTTTAACGCTTCTCCGAGAATGCCCCAACCTTCCATCATCCCTGGTTGTCGGCTCGCCACCACGCATCCTGTTTTCTCATGTAAAATTGTGGTGGCGAGTACAGACGCACGCTCCTCGAGCGTGCCTACCCTGCCGGTTTGCACTCCGGATTTACTCCCCAAACACCAGGTAGAACCGCGGCCATGAGCCGACGGCACATTCCTGTCAGGAGAAGAAGATGGCGAAGATCGCAAAGACAGCCGACCGCAAGAAGGTCATGGATACAAGTAAATCTACCGCGTGCCCCAAGTGCGGCAAAGAAACCCGCATCGTGAAGCGCACCAAGGACCGGGAGCGCGGGGTGCCGGGCGGAGTTTATATTTCGTGCTCGGCGTGTGAGTTTTACGAGAAGCTTTAGAAGTTAGTTGTCGGGTGGTGGAGAGGCGCGACTTGTCGCGCCTTTTTGTTTTTAAGGTTGTGCCTCGTGGACTAAAACCTAAGAATTGTTCTAGCCGATTTGCGCGAGAATTTCTCGCGCTTCTGCTCCCGGGTCCGAGGCTTCGGTGATTGGTCTGCCCACCACGATGTAGCTTGCTCCCGAGGCGATCGCCTCAGCGGGCGTCACCACGCGGGCCTGGTCGCCATGTCCGCTGCCCGATGGGCGCACGCCTGGGGTCACAATCAGGAAGTCATCGCCGAGTTCCGCGCGTAAGCTAGCTGCTTCTTGCGCGGATGCGACCACGCCATGGCACCCGTTGGAGATGGCTAAAGCGGCGAGGCGAGAGACCTGATCGACGACGCTTCCACGCACGCCGGCATGTTCCAGATCGCGGCTGTTGAGACTGGTCAGCACGGTCACCGCAAGGATCATGGGAGAAGCACTGCTATTGCGGGCGGCGTCGAAGGCGGCGTGCAGCATCTTGCCGCCACCCGCGGCGTGTACGGTGAGCATGCTCACGCCCAGCTTGGCGGCTTCTTTCACGGCGGCTACGACGGTGTTCGGGATGTCGTGCAGCTTGAGATCGAGAAAGACCTGCCGTCCTGAGCTCACCAGATCGCGCACGATTTGCGGGCCTTCGGCGGTATAGAGCTGCAGGCCCACTTTGTAGTAGCGAGCGGAATCGCCCACGGCCGCCACAATCTTGTGGGCGGCGGCCGCGGACGAAACATCGAGGGCGACGATCAGTCGCTCGCGTGCATCACGCATCCAGGGAAGTGTACTGGGGATTAC
>QIAI01000429.1:4116-6193 GCA_003224995.1 Acidobacteriota bacterium | reverse complement strand
TCCGGAATCGCTGGCCCGCACCCAGGTCCTGGAAGAGGTCGGGCGCAATGTCTTCCTTGGAAAATTCCAGGGGCAGGTTTTCGGAAACCGGCTCGGCAGCGAGCGGGGGCGGCGTCATCGGAATCTGCCGCAGGCTCTCCAATTCCGCCGACTGCAATTCCGCCGCCGCTACTTTCGCCGCGCGCACAATGCGCTCTTCATCTTCCGGCTTCAGCGCGGCCAGGATCAGTTCCGCCAGGAGATTCAAGCTGCGCACATCGCTATCGTTGAATCCGAACGGTTCTGTCGAAAATGCCTCCAGCAACCCCACGACGCTTTGCTGACCAAGCAGGGGCACCGCTACCATCGATCGCGTGCCCAGCCGTCGGCAGGCTTCCACGTTGACGCGTGGGTCTTTCTCCGAATCGTCGCAGCGCACAATGCGGCCGGTGCGGAAACACGCTCCTGAGAAGCCCGCCTTGGAATCGAGCCGAATGCCGCGATCCGGCGCCATAGTTCCCACCGATGCGCGGCAGATAATCTCATCGCCCTCAGCCAACGCGATCGCAATTCCGTCCGCACCCGTGATGGCCTGAGCCCGCTCCGCTACCAGTTGCAGAACTTCGTCGAGCACAAACTGCTCATAGTCCCACGTGCTCTCCTCGAGTGTGCTGCCATCGGCATAGCGGCGCGCCTCGTCAGCACGGCGCCGCCGGATTTGCTCATGCAATGTAGAGAACGCAAGCAGGGCTTGCAGCGCTTCGCGATGATCGGTGGACTCAAGAGCCGACGTGCCTGCATTCTCCGGAGCAGAATCCGACGTTGCCTTAATGGTTAACAGCGGATTCGAGTTGGATGGATTCGTCGCCATGCAGCCGTCAGTTGTTTACGAAGTGCGCGAAAGACACGCCAGTCTGTTCGAAGGCTGAAGCGCTGTCAATGAAACGTCTTTCCTATTTCCTCAATTGCAAACCGTTCCGGCGTTTGCCCGTTCATTTCAGGCCTTCATTGGTAACTTACCGAGCTTTTAAGCCAGTTGCAATGTTCCAGGTACACTAGAGTCACATCCGATTTCCTGCACCGGGAGACCCCTTTCTGTGAGCTCCTGGGCCAGTTTTTTAATTAACGCATTTTCAGCGACTTACGGGTGATACTTGAAGTTGTCCCGAAAATTCGTTTTTGCTCTCGAGTACAGGGGTCCATCGAGGCGTCGAGCGTTCCGTCCTTGCAATTGCAAGCGAGTGCGGTCTGCGGGCGGACGGCTCTTCATCGAATCGTGGATGTCTGGGAGTCGCTCCATCGACTGGCATTTCTATCCACGCTCAAGCGATCTCAAATATGCAGAACCACTGCGAGATGCCGCTCAAGCGTAATCCCGGTCAGAGCTTGACGGGAACCCGGTCCTGATTGGGAAAGCGCACCTCCTCCCCCACTTACGGAGGATTGCCCTTCCGCCGGAATCGTCATATGCTGAACTAGTAGTTGGTCTGCAGGTTTTGTAGTGGATGCGCACGAGAAACAGGACCCGAACGTGAACAAACCTAAGCGCTCCCGCTGGTTTTGGCCCATGGGCCTGCTGGCCACCGGGATGGCGGGTGCCGCCGTGGTTCTCCGCGGTTGCTGGCACAGCAAGATGAGCTGGCCCGTCCGCTCCCAAGGTTGTGCTTACCAGGTATGCACCGGCTGCGGGATCAAGCGCCTTTTTGACGAGGATGCTTTCCGCGGTTATGGACCGTACAGCTACGATATTGAACGCCTGATTGCATACGAACAGGCAAAGCGATTGAAAAATAAAGCAGCAGAGCCGTCCCCAGAACACCGCAGCGCTTCCTGACCTCGGCCGTCGGGAACCATCCCCGGTACTGCGAATTACGACGTTTTCGAAGCTAAGATTTCGTCATGCAGTTTTCCTCCGGATTGGCCACTTCACCTGCGGTCGAAAGCCCGTTTCCCAAGCACCGCCTCCACTATCGCCACCCGATTCCATCGCTGATCTACGTCCGGCTTGGTGAAGGCAATGGCGGCATCATTCGCAACCTGAGCCAGGACGGCGCCGCGATCCAGGCTGTGGGCGCGTTGCGCGCCGGGCAACAGTTGC
>QIAI01000429.1:3322-4109 GCA_003224995.1 Acidobacteriota bacterium | reverse complement strand
AGCTGGGCTAACCCATACGGGCAGGCCGGCATTCGTTTTCTGGATCTGGACCCGCATGGTATCCGACAGCTGAATGACTGGATCTTCCTGAACCTGCTACGCGGTCTGGAACAAGCATCGCCGGTGCTGGCGAACGGAATTGCGGACGATCTGATCCTTTCCGGTTCCGCATTGCCTGCGATCCGCTTGCCTCGCGGAAGTGCTCCGTATCGGGCCGCGGAGCCGAGCGTTGTGGAATCGGTGTCGCTTTCCTGGTGGCCTCGTCCGCTCTCGCTGCAGAATCTTGCCAGGTTCATGGACGGACTGGTCCTCTTCTCCGCCGTCCTTGCGTTCTTCTGCACCTTCCTCGCAGTGACGCAAACCTTGCCTGCATGGCCGATCGCCATCACCCTGGCGGCGGGCGTAGGTGGATTCTTTACCGCCCTTTACTGGTGCTTATGCTCCTGGCTGGGATGTGGAACGGCTGGCGTGCGACTGGCAAGAATGGCGATGCGTGACCATGAAATGGACAACGGTTCCCGGGATGACGAATCCCGCTTTCGGTAGGTTGTGACAAAAACCGCAAAGCCAAAGACTCACAACTTAGAAGCTTTGCATCCGCCCTTCGCGGCTGAATTGCCATTGCTTTGCATCAGATGCTCGTCTTAGCGCCCCCTCTGCGGCTGTTCTCAGCGTTCTCTGCGGTTAAAGTCTTTTGTCCCGGTGTCGAGCACCACTCCAGTTAGTGCGCACAATACTGCTGCGCCAACCACAATCGCAACCCCTTTTGCAGCCGCTCCGGAATGTC
>QIAI01000429.1:0-3154 GCA_003224995.1 Acidobacteriota bacterium | reverse complement strand
CGGCCCGCACATCAGAACAACGGGCACCTGCAACGCCTGCCGGTGATACCGGAGCCGACCGTCCAGAATCAGATTGCGCGCCGCCGAAAGCGTGCGCACCGCCTGCTCCACCGAAATCGGTTTCGCAAAACTGAACAACGCGCCCGTCGCGTCGATCTCCTGCCGGCTACGCGGCCCGCTCATCACTACCAGCGGCGCAGTGACCGGAAACAGGGGATTACCCTGCAGGCTGCGGAGGAAACGATCCGTCCCGCCCAGGTCGCAGTCCACGATAAGCGCGTCGACTTTGGTTTTGGCGAGCTTCGCTTGCGCCCGCTCCGGCTGCGATTCCACTTCGCAGTCAATATGAAGTCCGCCGAGGATGCATTCCAGAACACTGACTTCCTGCCAATCGCGCGAAACCACCATCGAGGAGAGTCCCATAGGCTTAATCTAGTCCGTGACAGTAATCCTGCCCTAGATCACCAAGGTAACGGGAGGAGCTTCGAGCTCCGAGCTTCGAGCTACGAGCGAACCCGAAACTTGCTTGCTGCCCCCAGCTTGCTCATCCTAACTTTACTTGCTCCTAGCTCGAGGCTCGTAGCTCAAAGCTCGTAGCTCGTGGCTCGTAGCTCTCAAGCCCCCGCGGCCTTGCCTTCGCCTCGATACCATTCCACCGTACGCTTCAGCCCCTCTTCGAAATTTACCTTGGGCTCGTAAGCGAAGCCTTCGCGGGCCAGCGTGATGTCGGCCAGCGAATGTTTGATGTCGCCTTCCCGCTCCGGCGCATGCTTCACCGTTCCCGAGTAGCCCGTCAGCTTCTTCAGAATTTCGAAAGTCTCATTGAGGTCCGCGCGCGTGCCGGTCGCCACGTTGAAGACTTTTCCCGCAACCTTCGCCGCCGGCGCTTGTGCCGCCAGCAGGTTCGCGCTCACTGCGTTGTCGATGTAGGTGAAATCCCGGCTCTGCCCGCCATCGCCGAAGATGGTCGGCTGCTCGCCGCGCAGCATCTGCGTAATGAATTTCGCCAGTACGCCCGAGTACGGCGACGTCGGATCCTGCCGCGGCCCGAAAATATTGAAGTACCGCAGGCACACTGTTTCCAGCCCATAGCAGCGATAAAACGAAATCATGTAGTGCTCGCTGGCCAGCTTCGCCACCGCGTACGGGGAGATCGGGTTGGGCGTCATCTGCTCGTGCTTGGGCAGGGTCGGAGTGTCTCCATACGCCGAGGAAGAGGCCGCGTACATGACGCGTCGCACCTTGGCGTCCCGCGCCGCAATCAGAAGGTTGACCGTGCCGTCCACATTCGCCTGGTTGCTGCCCAGCGGGTCCAGCACCGACTTTGGCACCGATGGGATCGCCGCCTGGTGGAACACCCAGTCCACGCCGCGGCAGGCCAGTTTCATCGCCTCAAGATCGAGCAGGTCGGCCTCTCGGAAATCGATGCTATGCGCGATCTCGGCAATGTTTTCGCGTTTACCGGTGGCAAGATTATCGACACCGCGAACCTGCTCACCTCGATCCAACAAGGCCCGTGCGATCGACGATCCAATGAATCCTGCAACTCCCGTGATCAGATGAGTAGCCATAAGTTTTCATGATAGCGAATGTGGAGGGATTTCTGCTGAGCGCTTGCAGGGTACTACCGTAACTCTGGCGGAACGCCGCGTGTGCTCACGCCTCGAGCCGTCTCTAGCCCTGCATCACCGCGATTACATTGACAGCCACTACGCTGGCGCACGGACTTCCCGGCCGGAAGTTAACTTGAACCTGCTGCTCCAGGGGAAATAACATCCGCTGATCCCCACAGAAGTTCAATGTACTCGCCGCTTTGTTTTCCATGAGTGTAATGATAGTGATGGTCACGCCGCTGCCCGAGCTGGCGCTGAGTTGCACAACGCTCACCGTGCCGCTAGTCGATTGAAATCCGGGATTGATCGCGCCGCGTACGAAGATGTCACCACAGGCTACGCAGCTCAAAAGGACGGCAAAAACAGCGAGCAGAACCAGGCGGTTCATAGGACAACCTCGCCGGCGGCTGGGACCGCCTCATCTGTGCCAAGTTTACACCCGTCAGGCTATCTCCAGTGGTCTTGAAATTCGTCCCACCCTGGCTCTTGCGCAGAATTCGAACGAACTCCTCTTTGCTGAGAATGCCATGTCCCTCGAAGAACTCAGCCAGAGCTTTGATTGCCGCGCCGGCATTTACGATCAGCGGCAAGGTCAGTGACGAACTGCCCGGTGGTTTCTCCTCGCCCGACGAAGTCGCCCGTACCGGAGCGGGCAGCGACGCAATCATCTGCTGCAGATGAACCATCTCTTCCGGGGAAGTCTTCTGGAACGCGATGCCCATTCCCAGGCACGGATAGCTCACCCGTACATCACCCAGCACATGCGCGCGGATCCCGTTCAATTCAAGCAGCAGGTCGACGACTCCGCCACCGGATAGGTGGCGGTCATCTCGACATAACAGCCATGCACGCTGATATCGGTGAAGGTGCCCCAGGTGTGTACGTCGCTGCCATTGACTCGAAATTGCGCGCTGCCCTCACATTTGTAGCGCGTGCTCTGGCGACGTTCCTGGGGCGACGCCGTTCCTTCCTTGCGCGCGGGCTCGCTCACCGGCCCGTGCGCCACGTCCGGTGGATCCTGCTCCTGCTTCAGGTGCCGAAGATAGTCCGCGCCACTGCCCCCGGCACACAACACTCCTAATGACTTTTATCGGTTCAAAGGGGCTCGCGCATCCGCCCCAAGGTAAGTTTCCGCTGCGTGCGGGAGAGGCTGGGTTCGCTTGCGGGAATCGTTCAGGAACGGGAAATCGCCGCCGCCTCCGCCGCCTTCCGGATTTCCTGCCACAGCTCTTCCTTGCCCGCCCCGGTCTTTGCGGAGAAGGGCAGGATGCGCGCCGCCGGATTCCGTTCCCGAAGGATGCGTAGCGCGTTCTGCAGTTGATTTCCCGATAGCCGGTCGCTCTTGGTGGCCACGATCAGGAAGGGACGAGCGGAAGCCGCCAGAAACTCAATCAACTGCTCGTCGCTTTCCTGGGGAGAGATATTGGAGTCGACCAGCACCAGGCAGAGTGCCAGGGTAGGCCGCTCGCGCAGGTAGGGATCGATGAAGCTGGGCCACTGCGCCGAGATCTCGCGCGAAAGCTTGGCATAGCCGTAACCCG
>QIAI01000428.1 GCA_003224995.1 Acidobacteriota bacterium | reverse complement strand
TTGCAGAATCGACTGCCGAGCCGCGAACGGAGCTGGCGCGGGAGGCGGTGTCACTTTCGCAATCACAGTTCGGTTGGCCACTGCGGCCGGAGGGGCCGCCACTCGACCCGCGGTATTGGCGTGTGCTCCCAGCACCGATTCGCGCGCCGGAGGAACCGGCACGCGCGCGCTGACCGGAGCCGCTTGCACTTCTCGGGCATTCACCGCCACCGCGTTTCGCGCAACCGGTTGAGCGCTGGCGAATGCGCGCTGCGGAACCGCCGTCATCGCGCCCTGCACGTTTCGATTCACATAGTTCGTGTTCGCAATGGTGGTGTTCTTGTTGACGATGGTGGTGTTGTACACATTCGTCACCGTCGTGGTATTCACGGTCGTGTTCGTGATGTTGACGCGATTGACGTAATTTTGACTGACACGATAGGAAGGCACGTACACTTCCCGCGGACCGAGCGGGAACCAGGCCACGTTGCCGGCGACCAACGCGCCGCCCCCTACGAATGCCACCAAGGCGGGCGCATATACCGCACGCTCTTGCCGCGGCCCCGGGATCCAACCCCAGCGTCCCTCGATCGAAGCCCAGCGCCCATAATGGAAGGGAGCGTAGCCCCACGGAGCCTGATCGACCCAGGTCCATCCCCAGGGATCGATCCAGGCCCAATGCCCTTCGCGATAGGGAGCCCAGCCCGCAGACACCCGTGGATACCAGACATCGCCGTATTCCCCAGACGACCGCCAATCCCCGTTATCGTCCAGATCTTCCACTCCAACCAGGTCCCGCGAACAATAACGCGCGGAACGCGAGTCATCGTAGCGGCGCTCTCGTGCGTAAGACCAGTTGTCAAACTCATCCGGGTTGCTGATTTGCTGCAGCTCCGCGCTCAATTGCGTGGTACCGCTAAGCGTCATGCGTTGTCCCGCATGGATGGTGTATTCCTGCCCGTTCCCGGTCGAGGCAGCTTCTCCTTCCCGAACCGTTGCGACTGTGTAGTTGCCTTCCTCGGAAACCTCAATCCGGTACCACCCGGGCTGAAACGCAGTCAGCGCCTGGTTGGGAGTGTCGATCTCAAAGACGTCGTCCCGGTTCAATCGACGCACGCGCACGTCCACCGCGCCCGAAGTCAGCTCGATTTGCACGGTGCGATCGTCAAGATTCAGGAAAGAAAAACCAGTATTGGCTGCCAGGTGAATGGAGGCGGAACCCAATTCCACCACCGCTCGCGAATCGCGGTCCGCCCACAGCCGATCGCCCGTTGTTATGGGACGGTTCTGTACCGCCTCCACCCACTCTGATTCGCCGGCAGGCTGGAACGAAATCGCGCCCTGCATATAACCCAGCCGAGCCACTCGCCCCGGCGGATCGTACTGGTCTTGCTCCTGTGCCTGGCTCGTGAGCGCAGCTAAAAACAAAATTGCCAGGAGCAGGATGGCCCACGCACTGCTCCCGCGCAGGACTTCTCTAAGGAAATGCTTTTTCATTTGTTCCCCTTCCGGCGCCTCAGGGGATGCCACGCCCCAATTCAATCTTCAATGCAGAGGTCGACGCCCTTCCCTCGTATTCAAACTGCTTTCCGAATACTTCTTCGGATTTTTGTTGGATGCCGCACAGACTCTCGAAAGTCGTAAGGTACTTTGCCTAAGCGGCTCGAAGCAGCCATCCAAACATCACCACTTTCTTACTCAGGAGGAACACTCGAAGGAGCAAGAAGATGCGGAGGTCAACACCTGATTTACATGCAGAGCAGAACGCCAGGATTAAATCGGGCGTGCTCAGGTATTTCCGACAACTCCATTATGTGGGAAGGCTACGGAGTTGCGTGGGAAAGCTACGGATCGGCAAATGGAAAAATAGCTGCCAGATCAGCGGGTTGACGAAATAGGAGCACTCATCAAGCGAGAAGATCTGACAACCAATGCGATACGGATAACACAAACCGTCCTTTCTCTCCTCCAGAAGCTGGACTCGGCAGTTCAGTTTTCAGATGGCTCTGCTCCAAGTGATTGGAACGATTTGATTTCGTTCGTTCCATCTGCCCTTTTCTTCATGGCCACTGGCTTGCAAACC
>QIAI01000427.1 GCA_003224995.1 Acidobacteriota bacterium | reverse complement strand
TCTTCCACGCGTCCCTGCACGGTCGTGGTCACGGGATGATTCACTACCACGCTGCCCGAACTGGTAGAAACGTCCACGTTAAACGCTGCTTCCTGCGGCAGGCGCAATTCCGCATCTCCCGAACCGGTTTTCACTGACCAGTTGTTCGCCGGCGTGCCATCGACCCGCACATTGCCGCTGCCTGTGCTCGCGCGCAGCCCGCCCTCCACACCCCGCGCTTCGATGTTGCCCGACCCCGTTTCCAGCCGCACGTCGCCCTTGCTTCTCTCTTCGACACTGATGTCGCCGCTACCCGCCCGAGCTTCCAAGGGGCCCGCCGCTCCCTGGGCTTGCACATTGCCCGATCCCGTGTGAATTCGGATCTCGCCCGCCAGATCCCGCAAGCGCACGTCGCCCGATCCCGTCTCGATTTCCACTCCCGCCTGCATGCCTTCAATTGTCTGATCCCCTGATCCTGACTTGGTCTGGATCTTTGTGTCGGGCGGAGCGGTAATTTCGTAATCAATTGAGATGTTGGTGCGGTTTACATAGTCGATGCGTACGTGGTTTCCACTCTGCTGAATCGGGGGATTGTTCTCGATCTCCTGCACGTCGGCCTTCCGTCCGCCGCTGAACCAACGATCCCCGACGTGTATGCGCCCGGTGATCGCGATGCTTCCCGCGGGCCCGCTGTGGACCACCACATCGCCGGAACGCGTGAGTACCTCCAGGTTGGCGCCGCCGCTCACCTGCAACGTTTTCTGGAAGTGTCCCTGTTCCGATGCCAAGGACGCCGTAGTTGCAAGCAGAAGCGCCACCACTACTGCTGATACTTTCGCGAATGCTCTCTTCATAGACATCTCCTGGTGCGAATTATTCATAACGAAGCGAATCTACCGGAGTCATGTCGGCCGCGCGTTGTGCCGGGTACATGCCCGCGGTTACGGTGATAAGGGAAAGCGTGACTAGCGAGGCAATAATCGAAGCCGGAGAAATGATGGGATGGGGAACGAAATCGGGCAACGGCAAATTGGCCAAGGCGAAGCACGCTCCCGTCCCGAAGGTCAATCCTAAGAATCCGCTGGCCAGCGTTAACATTACCGATTCCGCAAAAAACTGTTTCAGGATGTCACCACGCGTGGCCCCAATCGCTTTACGCAGCCCGATCTCCCGCGTGCGTTCCGTCACTGACACCAGCATGATGTTCATCACGCCGATTCCTCCCAGTCCCAGGGTCACGATCGCCACGCAGCCAAAAAACAACGTGATCACGGCGAATACATTGGCCAGCAGTTTCGCTCCCTCCATGGTGTCCCAGATGAAGAGCGCGTCTTTGTCTTTTTCCTCGAAATGATGCACCCGTCCCAGCGTGCGCCGAACCTGCATGACCGCATCTTCGTGCCCTTCGGCATCCGCCACTTCAAACACGATGTTATCGACATGCCCGCGCACGATTCCTTTCTTCACCGGCGGCGGAAAATCCCGCGCCACCGCCGAATAGGGTGCGAATAGGAAATCATTATCCGGGCCGTTGTAGTTGGAGTTTTGTTTCTTCTCACTCAGGACTCCGATAACGCTATAGGGAACGCTCTTGACTAGCAGGCTCGCGCCCAATGCAGGTTGCCCGGGAAACAACTGCCGCCTCGCCGCAAAACCGAGAATCACCACCCGGTGTCCCTCGCGCTCATCGTCCTCCGTAATCAACCGGCCTTCGTCCAGCAGCAGCGAGCGGAAATCCTGATATGACGGCCAGATGCCTACTACACCACGGCTTGCCGAATTAAACTGGCTCACCTCCGGAACCGTCCGGCGCAATTCCGGGCTCACGTTTTTCACCAGGTAACACTCTTTCTGGATCAGTCGCGCGTCGTCCACCACCAGAGGGATCTCACGTCCGGCCGCCAATCCGCCCACCTGCGAACTGGTACGCCCGCCCCACACGATCACCAGATCCTTGCCCAGCGTCTGCATGCGGCGCTTCTGGTCCGCGCTGAAACCGTTTCCCAGACCCACCAGAAGGATCACCGACGAGATTCCCCACACGATGCCGAACATGGTCAGAAAAATCCGCATCTTGTGCGCCCGGAAGGTGCCCACCGTCTGCCGTAAGATTTCCGTGAAATTCATAGTTGCCCCGGTCGAGGCCTCAGACCAGCTTGATGCGACAAAGCTTAGACGGGCATCCCAAGTCCTGGTAACGCCCTCACTGGACTATACGAAGAAGGGAATAGAAATGTTCGTAGGAGAAGCACCCTCGTCCCATGAGTCTTCTTCAGGGCACAACAGGTCCGGGGCACGCCAGAATCGTGCGCAATTGCATTGCGACCCCTTTGCCGCCCCGCTCATCTCTATAATATGGCTGAAGTGACCGACACCTTACGTTTCGAACGAGTTTTCGAATTACCCAGTCCCGGCGGAAAGATCGAACTGCGGATCCAGCAGGGGGGCGCGGGCCGCTTCTACATCATCGCCTCTCTTCCCACAACGCCGCAGTCCGGTGAAGTGGTCTTGTCAGTTCCCACCGAACTAGCGGATTCCCTGACGCACGCAATCGGCAAGGCTGCCGACTACTCCGGAGAATGAACCAAGCCAGCCGAACTCAAGCCGAAAGCCGAACACCTCTACTGCAGCACTACCTGATCGCCTT
>QIAI01000077.1 GCA_003224995.1 Acidobacteriota bacterium | reverse complement strand
AGGCTTACGTCAGGAACCGGAGCTCGCAATCCTGGTTATTTGCTGTGCTGGACTGAGTTGGTCGCGCAATTCGGCGATTGTCCTTTTCAGCAGGGGATGCCGTAGGTCGGGAGCGATCTCGGCCAACGGGTCCAAGACAAAGCGCCGCTGCTGCAAGGCAGGGTGCGGGATGGTGAGCCCTTTCTCGTCGAGAATAAAGTTGCCGAACAACAGTATGTCGATGTCAATATTTCGCGGGCCCTTGTTCCGGGTGCGCTGCCGGCCCATTTCCTCCTCGATCCCCAGCAGTGCTTCCAGTAAATCGCGCGGCGTATTCTGCGTCTCCAGTGCAAGCGCACAGTTCAAGAACCAGGGCTGATCGCTCACTTCGACGGGCTCGGTTTCATACAGGGAGGAGGTTGCCTGCACTTTTCCAACGCGCGCGAGCTTTTCGATGGCAGTTTTCAGATTGAGGGTCCGATCTCCAACATTCGATCCCAGCGAGAGATATACCGTTTGTGGCATGCGCAAGATTCTGTAATTGAACGAGTTGGTGTTGTAAAACTCAGCGGTTCTCAATCTCGAGTCTGGTGTCCAAAGGACATATTCCTCCAAAGGGACATATTCCAAAAGGAGTCTGGCCAGCTGCCAGCAATTACCTTCGTGCCTTTTGCCGCCTATGGCACCGCCCTAAAATAATAAGCTATGACATTGGAGTCCCTGCTGGTATGTCGTGACACCGAGGTGGTCCGAGTTTTGCGCCCGACCCTCGAGAAACTCTCGATTGACGTGGAAGTCTCGGCGGCAGCCCGGTCCGGCGCGGAAATCTTGTCGTCGGCCAAGTTTGATGCAGTGATTATCGACTGCGATGACCTGCAGGGCGGCGTCGATGTGCTGCGCAGCTTGCGCCAGAATGCCAGCAATAAGTCCTCGGTATCGTTTGCCATTTTGAATGGCAAAACCACCACCAAAGAGGCTTTCGCCATGGGAGCGAATTTCGTGCTCCAGAAGCCCATCACCACTTCCGGCACGTTGCGCTGCTTCAACACCGCTATGAGCTTCATGGTTCGGGAGAAGCGGCGCTATTTCCGCTGTCCACTCGAAATGCCGGTTAACCTGCAATTCAATCAAGGCGAGGAAATGAAAGCGACCGCCACCAACCTGAGCGAGGGCGGCATGGCGATCCATTTTGAAGGAACATTGTCCAAGAAAGCCATCGCGAAGGTGCAATTCACACTGCCGGGCACTAAGGTCGTGATGGAGCCCAAAGGCGAGGTTACCTGGGCGGATGGGCTGGGCCGCGCTGGAATCCGCTTTCACGAAGTGCCGGACAGTTCCCGCGAGCAGCTGGAAAAGTGGATCATGCGCCGATTGGAGACAGTTTCCGGGTCAACGCATTGATCCTATTCAGCAGCATTCTGTTTCTTATCTAGAACCCCAGCTGTAGGCGCCTGCAGTACCACCATTCGGAGTCCTTCCACCCTTCGTCTGCGCGGCAACAGTCGGTCCCGGCATCAAGTTTGCGACTTGTCGTCCGCCACTCCAACGGACAAGCTTTGGTCAGATCTCAGGAGTATTCCTTGGCTACATTTGTGTATGACGTGAAAATCGCCCGTGTGCAGCGCACTTTGCGCTGGCTGGAGGAAGATGTACCTCTACTTGCCACGCGCGTGAAGGACCTCTCTCCCGAACGACAGAAGCAAGCCAAGCGCTTTGCCGCGAGCATGATTGACCAGACCCGGGCCGAACTGGAAAGACTGGTTCGCGAGCGCACAACATGGGATGAAGATGTGGAATGCCCGTGCGAACCGGCTGATTAAGCCGGGGAATTTATATCAAGGTTCAGAGGCTGTGTCCTGCCAAAGCATGGGCCGCGGATGAACTCTGGGTAGACGGCTCCTCGAGCGGGGTTTCTTCCCACAGCGACTTGTCGCGAAGTAGCCGCGATACCAATGCCGTGTGCATGGCGTGTCCGGCGCGATCAGCCACAATGTTGCCCAGGATCTGCCGTCCTACCAACGCCAAGTCCCCAATCAGGTCGAGGACCTTGTGGCGCACGAACTCGTCCGTGTACCGCAATGGGGGATTCATCAATCCCTCCGGAGTGAGCACGATGGCGTTGTCGGTCGAGGCCCCGCGGATCAAGCCCTGCTGCCGCATGGCGTCCGCCTCGTGCAGGAAGCCGAAGGTACGCGCTGGAGCGATCTCACGCAGGTAATTTCCGTCGGTGAGGTCTACGCGGAAAGTCTCACGGCCAATCAGCTGATGGGGAAAGTCAATGGTGTAGGAAACGGAGTAAGTGTCGGCCGGGTAGACCGCGATGAACTTGTTGCCTTCCCGCAGTTCCAGCTCCCGCCGGATCCGCATATAGGAACGCAAGCGCCGGTGTTTGCGTATACCGGCGCTCTGAATCATCTCCACGAACGGGCGGGCGCTGCCATCCAGAATCGGCAATTCGAGATTATCCAACTCCACGATGGCGTTATCGATCCCGGTCCCGATAAAGGCTGAAAGCAGGTGTTCCGTGGTCGAGATCAGGACGCCCTTCTTCATCAGACTGGTGGCATAGCTCACACGTGCCACGTTGCGGCCCGTAGCTTCCACCTCGAAATCATCCAGATCGGTGCGGCGGAAGATGATCCCCGAGCCCGAAGAGGCCGGCAGGATCTTGAGGTGCACCGGCGCACCGCTGTGCAGGCCGACGCCTTTGCATTCCACGGACGCCCGGATTGTCTGTTCCTGCTTCAAGAGAGCGCTAGATGTGTTTGATCCACGCTAGCTTACAGGCGGCGACGAATTTTTGTATGTGGCTAAAAAGCCACACTGCCGGTGCGGTGGGTTGGCCAAAGTCCGGGTTGCCGGATTAAGTAGTTAGTTCTCGTGGGCTTAGCGGAGTGGCAAACTTACCAGAGGTATCTTCGGTGCAACGTCCTCCGGTCGGTTTCGGACGAGGCTACTTCTTCCGGGGAGGCACTACGTTGGGATCGTAGGTGGTTCTAGCCTCGAACATCGATTCGGTAAGGTTGTTGTTATAGGTGACGGTATTGAGGAAGCGCTGGTTAGACATTTCGCCGTTATAAAACCGCGTGATGCTGTAGGGAGTCATGATGCCCTCAGTCGGGCGATAACCGTCGTAGATCTCCTCCTCGGTATTTCGCAGGTTATCGGTGGGATCACGCCAGATGAAAGTCCGTTTGATAGGCAGATGGGTGATGCTGTCGAAATATAGGGTGACACCGTCATTCTTGGTGTTGAGGATGCTGACCTGGTCGGCTGGTTTGTCGGCGGCAACGGCGGGACCGTCGTAGAAGAGGGCCACGCCCGGCTCGTTGATCCAGCGGCGCAGTACCCAATCGACGGAATGTGCGCGACGGCGGAGAAAATCGTCCAGCAGCTTGGGATCTAATGCCGCAGTGCCCTTGAACGTTGTTTCATATCCTCTGTCGCCGTTGTACGAATCGCCAGAACAACACGCCGGCGCTGGTGGCTTCGTTGCGATGCAAGCTATAGGTGCGCCCTTGCTGGGTCATGTCCTGGACGTTGAGATAGGCTTGTCCCCCGAGCGCCTGAATTGCCTGGTCGATCAACTGCTTTGCCTTGGCGTTATTCTCTTGTGCGCCTGGCGCAGCCGGCGACGGGCTCGAAGGGGGTGTTCCCGCCTGCTGGGCGGCTAAAACGATGCTGAAGAACAGGATAGTTAAAAATACGCGCATGGGTTTCCGTAGTTAGACGCTCAAAACTGGAAGCTTGGCTGTAGGGATGAGCACAGGCCCTAGCCTGCCAATACAGCCCCTCCGTTTACATTGAAGACCTCGCCTGTGATGAACCCGGCATGCTCCGTGCATAGAAATAAAATCGGTCCCGCGATTTCTTCCGGGGTTCCCACGCGGCCCATCGGGATGGTGGCGAAAATGTTGTCCCGGGTTTTTGGGTCGTTCAATGCCGGAGTGGACATGTCCGTATCCACCCATCCCGGTGCCACGCAGTTCACACGAATCCCATCCAGAGCTAGTTCGGTCGAAAGACCTTTTACCATGCTGATTAGCGCGCCTTTGGTAGCAGCATAGTCGACGTGAAAGGCCTCGCCGCGCTGTCCGGCGGTCGAACTGACCAAAACGATATGTCCACCGTTGCCAGACTGCAGTTTTTTCTGCTTTTTCATCTGTGCCACCGAATATCGGATTAACGAGAACACGCTGTCCAGGTTGACAGCGACTGTTCCTTGCCATTGCGCGTCGGTCATCTGGTCGACCGGGGCATCCTTGGGCGGCCAGATGCCGTGATTTGCGACCAGAATGTCGAGCCGTCCGAAACGCTTTAACGTCTCACTCACCAGATCCTTCGCCGAGGCGAGTCCGGAAAGATTGCACGCCACCGCGAAACAGTTTTCTTCCCCACACTCTTTCACCAGCGCGTCCGCCGGCGGTTTGGCGCTGTAGTAATTAAACAATACCTTCGCGCCCGCCGCCACGAACGCCCGTACGGTAGCCGCGCCGATGCCGCGCGACCCACCTGTAATCAGCGCAACCTTTCCAGTCAAAGAGAGAGAAATCGCCATGCTGAATAGTTTCAGGTCTCGTGGTGCGGATTTGCAAGTGGGAGCGAGGGACAGCGGAACCAGGAGCCGCGGGTTACGAACTGGGAACGACGGAGGACTTTCAGTCTCCCAGACTGGGCGTTTTCCCCGTCTTCAACTGGCGTGCCAGCACTCGCACCAGCATCCCGTCATAGCGAGTGCCGCTGAGTTTTTCGATCTCGGCCAGCGCCTGTTCTGAGGTCTTTGCGGCTGCGAACGAACGTTCCGTTGTCATATTCACAAAAGCATCCGCTAAGGCGAGAATGCGTCCCCACAAGGGAATTTCTTCGCCCCGGAGACCATTCGGGTAGCCGCTGCCGTCAAACGCTTCGTGATGGTGCTCGACAGCTTTCTGCAACATCACGCTTCCCGGGATGGTGGCCACGATTTCGGCTCCAACCCGAGCATGCGATTTCATTAGCTCGAACTCCGCGTCGGTCAAAGGCCCAGCTTTGGCGACGATGCGCTCCGGCACAAAGATTTTTCCAACATCGTGCACTCGGCCGGCATAACCCAGTTCGACGATCTCGTCCGGGGGCAGAGCGAGTGCCCGCCCGATCAGTTCAGCGTAACGCGCGACCATGTCCCCGTGGCCGGCGGCATGAAACTCCCGCGATTCGGCTGCCCGCGACAAGGCCTCGATCGACTCTTTCAGCACATGGACATCGCAATGCTCGCCTTCTCCGCACAGCCTGCGCAGAGTGGCGGTCAACTCGTCCAGATCCTCGGCGCCGCTCTGATCCCGCTGTAAAAAGCCCTCGATGAAGCTAGACATCTGCTGACGATGAGCCGCGACGGTCTCGCCTTCGCCAAACTCTTCCGCCATGGAGACGCGGTTTCCGCCCTCGTGCTTCGCCGCGTACATGCCGGCGTCCGCCACCCGGATGATGTCTTCCGCCGAAAAGCCGTGGGAAGGATAGCTCGCTACGCCGAAGCTCCCGGTGATTGCGTGTTCGGCCAGCATGGCGTCTTGTGCGAGCCACAGTCGCAGCCGTTCCGCGAGTGCTTGCGCCTGGTCTACGCCGGTTTCGGGCATCAGAATGATGAACTCATCGCCACCGTAGCGGGCTACCACGTTGGATTGCCGGCACCTTTGCTCGAGCAATCGCCCAACCCGTGCCAGCACGAGATCGCCTTCCAAGTGGCCGAAGGAATCGTTCACCTCTTTAAATTTGTCCAGATCAATCAATACGACGGAGAACGGGCGTCCTGAACGCGAGGCCCGCTTCCACTCTGACGAGAGTGCTTCCCAGAAGAAGCGCCTGGTTTTGATGCCGGTGAGCCCATCGGTAATGGATTGCTGTTGCAGCTTCTGGAATACGAATGCGTTGTGCAGCGCGGTGGCCAGCAGGTCGGCGAGCGTGCTCATGATGAGCACGTCCTGTGGCGAAAAGGCATTCTCCTCCCGGCTCTCCACGTTCAGGACTCCCAACAGAGACTCGCCATAGGTGATGGGAATGCACAATACGGCACGCGACTCCGGGAGCACACCCGAGACTTGCCCCTGGGCTGCGTTCTGCAGCAACGCCCGCTCATTGCTGCGGGCCACACGGCCCACAATGCCGACGCCCAGCGGGATCCTTTTTCCCTTAGCTTGCGCCGTGCTCCCGGCTTCGGCCTTGATCTCGATATCCTTGGTGACGTAGTCGAGGATGCCGATACCGATGTGATCAAAGCGAAATGCCTTTTGAATCTCCGCCACAATATCGGCCAGCATCTGTTCGGCATCCTCGCTGGAGATTGCGGTTTTCGAGATGCTGTTCAGGAAACTGAGTTGGCGGGAGCGGCGCAGTTCCTCGGCGAATAAACGCGCGTTTTCCACGGCGACTGAGAGTTGTCCGGCGGCGGTTTGCATCACTTCCAGGTCGCGTTGCTGGAAAACGTACTCACGCTCGGTGTTCATCGCCACCATTGCGCCCGCCGGCTTTCCCCCGAGCATGATGGGCGCGCCGCAGAAGCATTTCGCAGGCGGACCGCTGATCTGGGCAATGCCCAGCCGCTCACGCGTCTTCTCCAGGTCGGAACGGATGAGCAGGGCTTGACCGGTACGGATAATCAGTTCGGTCAACCCGTTGCTCACTTTGCGCGAGCGCTTTGGGAGGACTTGGTGCTTCTCGGTCTCTAACTCGAAGCGGATTTCGTCATTCTCCTGGAACGCGATGTAGAAGTTGCTGGTATCGAAAATCTGGCCCAGCTCTTTCTGAATGGTGCGCAGCACCTCGTCCTGATCGAGGCGCGAACTGATTGCCTGGCCGATCTGGGTGAGCAGTTCGTATTCCTTCGTACGTCGCAGGGCATCGTGCATGACGACGTAGTTCTCCAGGGTCAACCCGATCTGCAGAGCCAGTCCGATCAGCAGACGCAAGTTCGACGATCCGAAAACCCGCAATTCCGCGTGCGGAAAAAGAATGACCCCGAAGTTGTGTTCCCGTGTCTGTAAGCTGACCGCCGTCAGGTGGCGGATGTGTTCCTCTTCCAGCACCAGCTTAAAGTCCTCAAACTGTCCTCCCGGAAACGCCGGCAGGGGCTCGGTCATTTCGGGGACGTTTCGGAAGGTGAAGAATCCGCCGCGGCGATACGCCAGTTCACAGATATATTCTCCGGCGCCGGTCTTCTCCAGTTTTTGAATCAGTTCGGGCGAGAACCCTCGCTGCACCGACGGCAACACTCCGCGCCATTGCTCGGCGATACAGATCACCGCTCGTCGGGTAGGCAAAGGATTGATCAGCCGATCGAGCACCGCCGTCATGCTCGGGACCAGTTCCCCGGCGGCCAGCAGGCGGCGCGGATCGACGCCCAAGGTGGAGAATGCCAGCGCGTTTTCCTGCACCGCATTGCGCTCGTTTTCGAACAACACCATCACCATGGCGATGCCGAGCAGCATCTGGGGAAGCGGTCCCAGCATGTGTCCCGCATTTCCTAGAACTTCTGAGTAAGGACTGACCAATTGTCCGACCGCCATGAGTCCGCCCCACAGGGCGAGTGCGAGGGCCAGCATCCGGAATGCGAGCGAATTGCGCCGGTGCGCGAACAGGTAGAAACGCATGGAGCAGTACAGCAGCAGCGCCGCCGTTCCCAGCTCCAGCCTCAAATGAGGGATGACCGAAAGATCATTCTGGAAAACGCCGGCCACCATGTGAGTGCGCAGGCTCCACACAGTCAGCCCGACTCCTGCCACAGCGATGGCTATGTCGTACCAGCGCAGCCGGAATCGCTCCCGCATCAGCCGCGTGGACACAAACAAGCAGAGCGCCATCAGAACAATCAGCAGGGAACTCGCCAGGTAGACCCACGCCGAGGGGTCGTGATAGGAGTTCCACGCGTCCAGCCCGAAATGCAGGGAGTAGGCGCCCCATCCCAACTGCCAGGCGCGGAAGTAGGGTTGTCGGCTTTGCTCGTAAAGGTAGGTAAAGACGAGGAACAGCAGCAGGGCCACAATCCCCGGAAGGATGACCATATTCGTGGCGAGGCTGTTCATGACGCGCAACCACTGCTCGGACAACTGGACCACAGCAACATGGGGGACTTGCTATCCATCGTTTCACAGGCTTACTAACAAACTCAATATGATTTCAGTACAGGGGGTGTGGAACCAGTGCCCCGCACTTGCAACTCCGGAAACGACCAGGGGATCGCTTGACGCCTGTTTTAACCACCCCGTAACATGAAATCTTCATGCCGGACCCTTCTATTGCCCTCAAAAAGGAAGACTTATCGTCTTCAGCGCCTCGGGTGCGTTTTGCTCCTTCTCCCACGGGCTTCCTGCACGTAGGTAGCGCGCGCACCTTCATTTTCAACTGGCTGTACGCCCGCAGCAAAGCTGGCACCATGGTTCTGCGCCTCGACGATACCGACGTGAAGCGCAATACCGAGGCGTCCGTGCAATCCATCTTTGAAGGTCTGAAATGGGTCAACCTCGGCTGGGACGAGGAATACAAGCAATCTGATCGATTGGATCTCCATCAGAAAGCTGCGTGGGCGATCTTCGAGCGCGGCTTGGCCTACCGGGATTTCACCCCGGCTCACACCGGGGACGCGGAAAAATCCGGGGCGCAAGGCACCTGGCTTTTCAATCCTGGAATGCGTGAACTATCTCGCGAAGAAAGCGATCGCCGGGCCGCTGCAGGAGAACCTTTTGCTCTCCGCTTTCTGGTGCCTCGCCAAAGCGTCGACGAGATCCGCTTCACGGACGCCGTCTATGGCGAACAGCGAAAGCTCGCTTCGGATGTCGAGGACTTCGCCTTACTCCGCTCCGATGGCATGCCGACCTATCACCTCGCCTCGTGCGCGGACGATGCCGACCTCCGCATCACGCACATCATCCGTGGCCAGGATCACCTCAGCAACACCTTCAAGCATGTGCTGATCTTCAATGCCCTCGCGGCGCAACTGCCCAGCTTCGCCCATTTGCCGCTGCTGGTCGCACCGGACGGCACCAAACTTTCGAAGCGCCGGCACGGTCCCATCGTCAGTGTCACAAGCTATCGCGACGCCGGCTTCCTTGCCGCAGCGTTCATCAATTTCCTCTGCCTGCTTGGGTGGTCACCCAAGAACGACCGCGAGCAGATGTCGCTAGCCGAGCTGCAGGAGTTGTTCACGCTGGAAGGCATCAATCGCGCCAACGCTGTGGTGAATTTCAAAGAGCCGGCACCCACTCCGGAGGAGATGTTTGATCCTAAGGCCGTGTGGCTGAACGCGGAGCACATCCGCGCTTTGCCGGTGGAAGAGCTCGGCGCGCGATTGTTGCCCATCGTGCGCGGGGCCGGGCACAACCTCACGGAAGCGCAGATGCTGCGCATTACCCCGCTCATTCGCGAGCGCATCAAGTTGCTGCGTGATGTGCTGACGGCCGCCGATTTCTTCTTCCTCGACCAACTGCCCCAGTACGATCCGGCTGAATTGATCCCGCAAAAGGGTGACGCTGCCATGGCTGGAAAAGTTCTGGAAAAGGCTCGGTCCGTACTGGCAGGTGTGGAATTCAAACACGATCCGCTCGATCAGGCGCTGCGCACCGCCGCCCAGGAACTCGGGCTTAAAGCGGGACAGATGTTCCAGCCCATTCGGGTGGCGGCTTGCGGCCGGAAGAACGCACCTCCCTTGTTTGAGACGCTGGAAGTTCTAGGCCGGGAAAAGACGCTGCAGCGGATCGACTCAGCCATTGCCAAGTTGCAATAAGCTGTTGCAGTCGCATCCGACCTGTTGGCTTCTATACTGATCACACAATGAAATCCGTCATTGTGGGCACAGCCGGGCACATCGACCATGGCAAGACTGCGCTGGTGAAGGCCCTAACCGGCATTGATGCCGACCGGTTGGAAGAGGAAAAGCGCCGCGGCATCAGCATCGATATCGGCTTCGCCAATCTGGAACTCTCGGCTGTCAATGGCGAAAAGCTACGAATTGGATTCGTCGATGTACCCGGCCATGAACGCTTCATACGCAATATGCTGGCTGGGGTTGGAGGCATCGATCTGGTACTGCTGATTATCGCCGCCGACGAATCCATCAAGCCGCAGACCCGCGAGCACTTCGATATCTGTCGCCTGTTGGCGGTGCGCCGGGGAATTACGGTGCTCACGAAGGCCGACGCGGTCGATGCCGAGACTCTGGACGTTGTTCGCGTTGAAGTAGAGGAGTTCCTGCGCGGATCCTTTCTTGATCCGGCTCATTCGCCCATCGTGGCTGTCAGTTCGCTTACCGGCGCTGGGCTGCCGCAGCTGAAGGACGCGCTCGCCGAAGTGGCGACTGAAGTTCCTGCGAAGGATCCGGCTGCGCTGGCGCGACTGCCCATCGATCGCGTGTTTACGATGAAGGGATTCGGCACGGTGGTCACGGGAACGCTGGTGGCGGGGACCATCCGTAAGGAAGACGAACTGGAAGTATTTCCGAGCGGGAGGCGCGTACGGGTGCGCGGTGTGCAAGTGCATGGGGCATCAGCCGAGCAGGCCATCGCAGGGCAGCGTACCGCGTTGAATCTCGCCGGGGTCACGGTGGAGGACCTTGCGCGAGGCATGATATTGGCTCCCGCCGCGACCTTCGGAGCGACAACGCGGCTCGATGTCTCCTTGTCGCTGTTGCCTTCCGCTAAGCCGCTCAAAGAGCGTGCCCGCGTTCACCTGCACTCCTACACGTCTGAAATCATTGCGGAAGTCGCGCTCTATGAAGAGAAGAGCGTAAAGCCCGGACAGACTGCCTACGCACAGCTGCGCCTGAACGAACCCACTTTGCTGCTGCCCGGGGACCGCTTCATCATGCGGCAGTTTTCACCGCTCGAGACCATAGGAGGGGGAACCGTTCTTGATGCTGCCCCACTGGCGCGCGCGAAGAAGAGTTTCGTATTGCCCTTCCTGAAAGGATTCGACACCGGGGAAGCTGCATCTGTGATTCGGGCGCGGGTTGCCAGGCGCGGCCAGGCAGCGATCACGTCAGCGCAGCTTACCGCTGAGACCGGACTTCGCGAAGCTGTTCTCGAGGGAATTCTGTTCAGCCGCAGCCTGGCGCAGAGCGTGTTGCGTCTGGCAGGTGCCTACATCCATGCTCCGGCGGCAGCAGACCTGAAGCGCTCCATCTTGCGGGCGGTCGAGGAGTTCCACCAGGGCAATCCGTTGGTGGCCGGGATGGGCAAAGAAGCCTTGCGCGAAAAGGTACGAGCTGCACCTGAAGTGTTCGGGGCGATTGTCGGACAACTTGCGCACGAAAAGAAACTCGAAATTGCGGGCGAGCTTGTGCATTTGCCTGGTCGTGGTGTGGTCATGAAGGATGAGGAAGCCGAATCGAAGAAGATTATCGAGCAGGCGTTTTCATCCGCGGGCTTGCAAGTACCGGCACTCTGCAGCGTGCTCGCTGGATTAAAGCTCGACAAGGCACGCGCGGCAAAAATTGTTACCCTGCTTTTGCGCGACAAAGTGTTGATCAAGATTTCGGAAGAATTGGTATTTCACCAATCGGCGCTGCAGGAATTGCGCAAGCAGCTCGCGGCTTACAAAGCGAAGTCGGCCAACATCGATGTCGGCAAATTCAAGGAATTGACGGGTGTGAGCCGGAAATATGCCATCCCGCTGCTCGAATATCTTGACCGGGAACGGGTTACCCGGCGAGTTGGCGACGCTCGGTTGATTTTGTAGGAGCTGAGGACGCGAGTTCCGCTGTCTCCACTTGAAGAGCGAGTTCGTCGCGACCTGCAGAAAAGCGGCCCTGGTCTGCGCTGTCCCGTTGCTCAGTCCTGCAGCTGTTAAAATTGAATATTGCCTCCTCGCAAATCAGCTTCGTTGAAGTCTGCGCCCTCGTCGGCGTCAGGGCCGGTCTCTGTTCCCGTAGTACCGGCGGGAGTGAAAGACCGGGTTTTTTTGATCGACACGATGTCGTTCATCTTCCGCGCCTATCATGCGATGGCGCGCCAGCGGCCGATGTCTACCCGCACGGGGCTGCCCACCGCCGCGATCTACGTCTTCGTCAACATGCTGCGTAAACTGCGGGAAGATTTTTCGCCGGAATATCTTGCGGCCGTTTTCGATGTAGGCGGAAAGACGTTTCGAGATCAGGAAGCCAGCACCATCACCACGGTACGCAAGTTCGATCTGAAGACGCAGAGCTTTCAGGAAATTCAGTACCACGGTTACAAGGCAAATCGCTCGGAGATGCCCGAAGAT
>QIAI01000445.1 GCA_003224995.1 Acidobacteriota bacterium | reverse complement strand
ATCTTCAATTATTTCCGCAAGTGCGAGCCACAGGACAGCCAAGGACAAGATAAAAGCGAGCCCCGCTGCCTCGCGTGGCTGCGAGCGGGCACGCCACCTCCGCAAGATGTGCAGCAGTTGTTTGTGGTGGTGACTTTGCCGTTCACGAAGAATGTGGATCGTTACCCTGCGGAGCCGAAACTGCTTGCACGCGGATCCAAACAGGTCACCGACGGAAGGAAGATCCTGTTACGAACGATCGACTTGATCCTCGAGACTGACTTTCGGGAAGATCTGACCCTGATGCTGGAATCGAACGCCATACTGGCGTGGCGGAAACGCACCTATGACGCGATGACGACAGCGTTAACTCCGGAGCAGCGAGAGGCGTTCGACCTGAGGTTTGCCGAGATCAACCAGGCTTTTCCACTTCATTCGTACAATGAAGCGCCGGATGGTGGCCCGTCATTGCCTTATGATGTGGTCGTGGTGGCCCCGGAAAGAGTCTACGCGGAGAGTTTTGATGTTGACCCTGAAGACATTGCACTGCAGCTTCATTATGGATGTCTGGCGGCCGATCTCATGATGCAGGAGGATCTCCACATGACCTCTCTGAAGGAAAAGTGCCAGGAGAGATTTCCTCTCCCGACTCCAAAGCCAGCGCATCATTGAGAGGGAGTAGCGTTGCTCTTAAGGAAGTAAACACGAAAACTGGCAAGCCGTCTTCCAATCGGACCCAGAGCAGGAATTTTCCTCAACAGAAGTTGACCATCGGATTGGACCTGGGAGATCGCTCCAGCTGCTGCTGCGTTCTGGAGGAAGCCGGGCGCATCGGGCTGGAGCAACAAGTCTCCAAAGAAAAGGCGTTACTGAAACTGAATTGCGAACGAACGTGGAACACTCCACGCCGGCATAGCGGGCGAAGGAGCTGGGAGTCAGCTTTCATGGATGAAGCCAAAAGGTTCGGGCCGGCCCTTTATCACTACCTACGCGTTCTTGGCGAGGTTCGATCTATGATTTTCTAGTTCTCGCACGCCGAGCAGCTCACGAAGCAGACGAGTCCGGTACTCTTCTGCTCTGCTCGGCTGGCCATTCTCACAGGCCAGCACATAGGCGTTAGCGAGTCCCCGAAGATTGTGGGCAGTCGCTCCGGTGGTAAATCGATCCACCGCGACCAGGATTCCTAAGTCCAGTTTTAGCTTTTTGGTCAATAACAAAACATCCGACCTTCCGATGGTTGGGATGTGAGCACCGTACAAAGGCGGCTGATGGCTCAGCCCGAGGGTCGGCCGACCTGGAGTACGAGTACCGCGGCACATACCGCTCAGCAGGCTGGCTTCAAAGCGGACCGAGCCAATAAAAGCTTAGCCGTCCATGTCCAGGACGTCGTTGCTCGCGGGCAATGACGCTCAAAAAAAGTCACCATAGAAATCGGCATTTCGCAACAGCTGCCGCCCCGGCGTGGCGACAGCGCGCTATGCATTTCATTCGATCAGAGGGATTTCCGACGCCAATTGAAAATTGACGATCATCGTTAAACGCTTGTCCACCTGGTAAAATTTCGCTGTACGCTTGGCTCCTAGAGCCTTCTCAAACTTGGGATAGTACATCTCTCGCAGACTCTGGCTTTCGCCTTCGATCTAAAAAAATCGTTTAGTTAAATTGGCAGCGTTGGAATCATCCATCTTATCTAGATTACGAGCATAGTCGGTTATCAGATTCAACCTTTTGTCCGAGATCGCGTGTTGTTCCTTGGAATACAAGCGTTATAAGGGCCAGAAGGCACTCGACCTGCAGGCGTAAACGCCATTTGAACAATCATCGGGTTGGGTTGTTTGCTTAGGTTGTCCGACGTTTTATTCGTGCCATCTGCACGATGGTGGGTGGAATGCGGACGCGCATGACTTTACCTGAGCTCTGTTCCAGGGCGTCCACAAACACGACATTTTCGCCGACGATGACTGGGTCCGACACCAAGTCAAATACTTTTCCGTAGAGCTTCACCTGATTATTTTGAGCAAAGCCAAGGCATTTTATCGTCTCACAGAGGGTGTCCGGTTCGTTTCGCCCGCCGTACTCCTCGGGTTCTTCGTGGAACGGGAATTGGTCATCGAACTGGGTACTTCTCATGCGACATACCTACCGGATGCGAACTTGCCGTTTCGGACCAAGCAGGCGCGCGCCGTCAGAATGTTTTTGCCCGTCTACGCTGGTCGTCTTCTCGGGCCGTATGAGCTCATTCGAGGCACGATTTTGTAGGATTAATTCGATGCCAACTCGGAACCACTTAGCAAACTCTTTGTTTTGCTCGACCTTGGGTTTCATTGGCTGATTCCGACGAAAGTGATACTACCGGGCTGCTACGGGTGGGTAGAACTGGGGATTCTTACAGGCGGAGCCGCCAAAAAAGCTAACCAATGTAAACAGGGCGTTCTTACAAGCTTGCGCCGTATGTTCGCCAAAAACCGAGGTCAGTGAGTTCTATCAAAAGGGATGTCAAGAAAAAAGTTCTGCCTCGACCGGAGTCGAGATGTTGTCTCGAGATCCAGCCCACGGTAATTAGGCTTCCCTGGAGAAGTTTGACTTGTGCCCATTCTGATCAGTCTCCTCTGGTAAGTTAGCGGCGCCGTCGAGTTTGCGAGAGCGACTAGCGAATGGCGACTCAAGGTCAACCATGGTTCTATCCGAGGCTCGTGGCCTATAGCTATTTCTGGTTATCCGAGGGGGCATAACGTGAAATGAGTGACTCGGTGCCTAAGGCACGCGGGGCCGGATCTCATTGACTGATACTTCCCTCGAACCGAGCATCTCGAGAAATCGACCGACCACTAGCAGAGGAAACTCTCCGAATGGAAGTCTCTTCCTCAGTGATGCTCAAGCTGCTTGTCGCTGCAACTGTTTGGGGTCGAAACTCACTCCTTTCTTCCACATGGTCAAAGTGATGGCGGCAATCTTCCGTGCCAGGGTGAGACGGGCCATGCTGGGCCGCATCCCTTTCTCCACCAGGGCAGCATAAAAGTCCTGCAGCGGACCGGGGCGTTCGATGGCCGAGATGGCCGTCCCTTTCAAGAGGTTTTTCAGATCGTGATTATGGTTTCGATTCAGACCACGCACCGTGATGCGCTCGCGGTTGCGTTGCAGCTTCCCGCGCACAACGCGGTACTCGCCGCTGTCATACGTCTGGACGGCAAAACCGCTGTATGCCCAAAGCTGGCGCTTGGTACGGAAGCGGTGGGGTGTCTGCAGTATGGCCACCAGCAGGGCGGAGCGAATCGGACCGATCGCAGGAATCTGGCGAAGCAGTTTTACCGCCGCATGCTTGCGACTTTCCCGCAACAACTCGCGTCGCGCTGCCTGACGCACGGGTTCGAGACTATCCAGTTGCTGGTATAAATGCTCGGCTCGAATCCTCACCCCTGGTTCCACCAGCTTGACCAGCCACTCGCTACGATGGCGGCGGCTATAGACGCTCGTGCCCGCACAGGGAATGGCCCAACTTCGGTACACCGACTTAATCCGATTCATCACCCGGGTACTATCCTTGGTGAGAGTCGAATAGCTCCGCCCCAACTCTCTTAAAGCACGGATCCCCTGCTTCCCGTGGTACACGGCATGGACTTGGTTGGTGCGTAGCAGCTCCGCCAAATTGCGTGCATCCGCCCGATCGTTCTGGTTGCCATCCCTCATCAGCGCGTTCTTGCGCGGATCGCAGACCACCAGCCGGCTGACATGGGGCTTCAGCAGATCGTGTAACCAGGCAGCCAAGGTCCCTTCTTCGAAGGTCAATGCCAGAGTTCCACGCAGTCCTTGAATGAACTCCAGAATCGTAGCTGCCTTGGTCTCCAGCACGCATTCCATGAGCAGCTTGCCCTGAGCATTCTTCACGGCAGCGGAAATGGTGGCGTCATGCACGTCCATGCCGATATACTTCTCTTGATTCATAAAGGC
>QIAI01000444.1 GCA_003224995.1 Acidobacteriota bacterium | reverse complement strand
CGAGGCCATCCAGAAAATTCAGGTCAATGGCAACCATTCCGTGCTCATCACCGGACTAGGGCCGGTGGGACTTGCCGCCGCGGCATTGTGTCGCAAGCTTGGCGCCGAATTGATTATTGGAATTGATGTGGTTCTTGAGCGCCTGCAAATAGCAGAGTCTCTCAAATTGTGTGACTCCGTCCTGAAAGCCGCGGAAGAGAACGTGGGTCAGGTGAGAGAACTGACGCGGGGCAACGGAGTCGAGCGGGCGATTGACTGTTCCGCGAATGCCACCGCGCGCACCACAGCCATTCGGGCCACGCGCAAATGGGGAAGGATTGTTTTGGTTGGCGAAGGCGGTACGGTCGAGTTCAATCCATCGCCCGATCTCATTCATGACCAGAAAACGATCTACGGCTCGTGGGTGACCTCGACCTGGCTGATGGAGGAGTTAGTCGAGCGCCTGCTGAGGTGGAATCTGCATCCGGCCGACATCATTACCCACCGGTTTGGTCTCGAGCAGGCAGCAGACGCGTATGCTCTCATGGCATCCGGCAAGTGCGGTAAAGTTGCCGTCTGCTCGGATGAGGAATTGATAGCGAAATGAAGCCGAACTGGGAAGAGATTCTAAAAGAGCGATTACATTTATATGGCCACCGCAACTGGCTGGTCATTGCAGACTCCGCGTATCCGGCGCAGTCAAGAGAGGCAATCGAAACCATAGTCGCCGGCGATGAGGAACAAACGACTGTCCTCGAACGAGTTTTAAGCACGCTCAGCGGATGCAAGCACGTGACCCCCAACATTTATACGGACGCTGAGTTGGGTTTCGTTCGGGAGGAAGACGCGCCAGGCATCGGTTCGTACCGGGACAAACTCGGCATCCTTCTCAAAGAACATGAAGTGCGCGTTCTTCCGCATGAGGAAATCATCTCGAAACTTGATCGTGTCGGTGAAACGTTTCGTGTCCTCTTGATTAAAACTGGAATGCGAATTCCATATACGTCGGTCTTTCTAGAGCTGGAGTGCGGGTATTGGAATTCTGAGGCCGAGAAGCGACTTCGGGCCGCAATGCGAAGCGGGAACGGTAATGGACGGGCTCCAAAAGCTTTGAAAAGCGTGGATCGTTTTTCCAAGAGGCCGGGATCTCAAACATGAGGGCACTCGTACTTAAGAAACCCGGGCACGTATCCATCGAGACAATTCCGGACCGGGTCGCTATGGATGGAGAGATACTGCTGAAGGTTCGAATGGTCGGCTTCTGCGGCAGTGATTTGAATTCTTTTCGCGGGCTTAATCCACTCGTATCATATCCACGGATTCTCGGACATGAAGTCTCCGCCACAGTGCTTGAAGGCGCTAGCCACGACAGTGCATTGTCTGCCGGAACGGATGTAGCTTTATTTCCTTACACCAATTGCGGGACCTGTTCGTCGTGTCGACGCGGGCGTCCCAATGCCTGCCAGTTCAATCAGACGCTCGGTGTGCAGCGGGATGGGGCGCTCACAGAATTCATCACCATGACGCCGGAGAAGTTGTTTCCGGCGAGACTCTCGGCGAAAGAATTATGTCTGGTCGAGCCACTTACAGTTGGATTTCACGCCGTCGCGCGTGGACGGGTGAGCGCAAGCGATACGGTTGCAATCTGGGGCTGCGGCGGAGTGGGACTTGGCGCGGTTGCGGCTTCGAGTTGTCGCGGTGCCCGTACCATCTGCATTGATGTGGACGACGAGAAACTGAAGGTCGCGCGCGCGGCGGGCGGACACTGCACAATTAATAGCCTGAATGAATCTGTGCACGACAAGTTGCGGGAACTGACCCATGGGCATGGTCCAGACGTTGCGATCGAGGCGATCGGGTCACCAGAAACATTCCGAACGGTTGTTGAAGAGGTCGCATTTACGGGCAGGGTGGTTTACATCGGGTATGCCAAACAGCCAGTGAGCTACGAAACGAGGTTATTTGTGCAGAAAGAGCTCGACATTCTCGGATCAAGAAACGCGCAGCCCGAAGATTTTCACGCTGTGATCAAGCTCATCGAGTCGCGATTGTTTCCTGTGGATCAGGCTGTGAGCCTGGTTGTTCCACTGCAAGAAGCAGCGGATGCACTACGTTCTTGGAGTGAGCATCCGTCACGGTTCAAGAAAATCATGGTGTCGTTAGATTAGCCCCTGAAGGTCAGCCCATTTCTAAGATAGATGCCAACCCGATGACCACTTCCACGCCCGAATCAACGACCTCTCTCGGACGCAACAGCAGTGAGGGCGGTCTGTTTCGCACTGCCGACGGACGGAACCTCACAGTCACTTTTCTGCTAATCACCTCGCTGTTTTTGCTGTGGGGATTCTGCAATGGGATGATCGATATCCTCAACAAGCATTTTCAGGATACCCTGCGCATCAATAAGGAACAGTCGGGCCTGGTGCAGGCGGCCAATTATCTGGCTTACTTTCTAATGGCGATCCCGGCGGGTCTGATTGCCAAAAGATTCGGCTACAAGGGGGGAATTCTCGTCGGTCTATCGCTGATAGCAGTTGGCGCCTTTTGGTTCATTCCGGCCATCGCCATCGGCACCTACTGGGCATTTCTGCTGGGCTTGTTTGTTATCGCGGCGGGGATGACCTGCCTGGAGACGATTGCGAATCCGTACGCGACGGTGCTGGGCGCGCCGGAAGGTGGCCCCACGCGCATCAACATCGCCCAGACAGTGAACGGGGCGGGTTGGATACTCGGCCCTATCGTAGGTGGGTACTTTGTGTTTAAGGGTGCTGATGG
>QIAI01000076.1:2494-11679 GCA_003224995.1 Acidobacteriota bacterium | reverse complement strand
GCCCGCCGGGTCACGATGTACCGGCCGCCAAGATTCTGAATATCCTTGTTATTTGCCGCTGCCGTTCCCGGCGGAGGCGTATAGGGAAAATAACGGTCCAGGAAGCGGTGCCACACCCACTCGCGCGGGCTGCTCTCGCCTTTTCCAAGGCTGTTGTAAGAGATATAGAAACCCAGGTGTGCATCTGGCACCAGGTGCAGGTCGGTATGGAAATAATTCGTGTCGCCGGCATGGCCGATGATCCTGTGTCCGTTCCTCGTCTCCTCGTAGAATTCTGCTGCCATCCCGTTCATGTCATCGCGCATTGTGAATTGGCGAGTGTGCATCAACTGCACTGTCTCGGGCCGGAGAATTCGTGCGTTCTCGAATTTTCCGTTCTCCAGATGCGCAATCATGAATTTCGCCATGTCAGCCGCAGTGGCCGAGCAACTCCCGGCAGGCAAAGCTTCCACGTATTCAAAAGGCTGGTCGGGCTCGGACGCCACTTTGTAGCCCTTTGACATGTAGCCATTCAGTTCTGCGGGAAGCGGTTGGCGGCACGTGCTGCGCGTCATGCCCAGCGGTTTCAGGATGTGCTCATCGACATAGTCGTTGAAGGACTGTCCCGTCACTCGTTCCAAAGCGTAACCGGCGATCGTGGCTCCGTAATTGGAGTACGCCGGAATGGTTCCAGGGGGATAGATGCGTGCTGGTATCCGGTGTTTGAGATAGTCTCCAATCGGCTTGAGATCCCTCGCGTCCGGCACAAATACTTCTTCCCCTTGTTCCTCAAATCCAGGCGTGTGCGTCATCAGATTGCGGAGGGTGATCGGCTTGTTGTACGCCGGGGGAATCTTGAAATCGAGATAGTCGTTCACGTCGCGGTCGAGATCCAGTTTCCCCTGTTCAACCTGTTGCATCACTGCCGTCCAGGTAATCAGCTTGCTCACTGACCCGGGACGAAACATGGTCGCGTCGACCGAAACCGGAGTTCGTTTCGCGACGTCGGCGTATCCATATCCTTTTGCGAAGAGAAGTTTTCCATCCTTCACCACCGAGATGACCGCTCCAGCGATGTCTTCCCTCGCCAACTGCAGCGGCACGAGGCCGTCCAAAAACGATTCGATGTCGCTGGGCGAAAGTTCGCGTCCCGAGGTTTCTCCCGGCACTTCTTTGTTCGAGGCCGGCGGCTTGGACGCCGTCGGACGCTGCGGAAGCGACTGTGCCGTGGTGTAGGAGAGGAGAGCCACCAGTGTGAGCCCGCGAGCCATACCGGAAAGCAAAAAGTTCCGCTTGAAAAAGGACCGTCGATCTTGGTTCGTCACCTTCCATCCTCCTTACTTCTTGCCTTGGTGAATGCGGGTCCCCGCCGGAGTGCGATTTCAAAAAAGCCGAGTGTTACACTATATGGTGCACGGTGTCAATATAAAGCATCATTCGTTGCGTGAGCAGGGCGCCTGAAGTTCTCGCATGAACCGACCGCTCTCTTCTCAGCATCTTTAAACGCAAATCTTCCTGCAACACATGGTGCATCGCTTCATCCTAAGGCATCATTTAGTGAGATTTCTCTTGACAGGCGAGGACCCCCGGCTCTAATTTTTTGCAATTGCGCCCGGCCCAGCATGCGCACCGGGATTAGGAAATCTTTCCCCGAAAGAAGGCCACCCGTGAACCCACTGCTCGTTCGTATTCTTGGCACGCTCCTCGCCTTCCTGCTGCTCGTCGAAGGCGGCCTAAGCCAAAGCGCCAATACCGGAGCGCTCACCGGTACCGCTACCGATCCCTCGGGCGCAGTTCTCGTTGGCGTCGGAGTTACGGTCAGCAATGAGGCAACCGGCGATGTCAGAAATACCACCGCGTCTTCCATCGGAACATTTTTGTTCCCGCTGCTTCCGCCGGGCGTATACACGGTTAAGGCATCCAAAACGGGATTCAAGGAATTGGTGCAACCCCACGTGCGGGTGAGTGTCACTGAGACGACACGCGTGAACCTGCAACTCCAGGTCGGCGCCGTCTCTGAAGTGGTCACGGTGACCACCGAGGCGCAACTTCTCGATACCGTGGATTCTGCGGAAGGCATAGTCACCGATGGCCGGGCGATCTCGGCCCTTCCCCTCGCCTCTCGCAATTACACCCAGATCATCGGCTTGTCACCCGGAGTTTCTTCTGAGGTCACGGACGCGACCGCGCTCGGCCGCGGCACCGGCAGTGAAGCCGCGTCGGATCACGGCTTTTCGGCGCATGGCAGCGGAACCAACGACAACAATTACCAGATCAATGGCGTGGAGGTGAACGATCTCATGGGGTCGGGGGCGCTCAGCGGCGGCGTCGCAGTGCCCAACCCCGATACGATTCAGGAATTCAAAGTCCAAACCGGCCAGTATGACGCCTCCTACGGTCGCAATTCGGGCGCCAATGTCGACTTAGTCACCAAGGGCGGAAGCAATCAGTTGCACGGCTCTGCGTTTGAATTTCTCCGCAATGATGCACTCAATGCCAATGATTATTTTCTCATTCAGCAGAAACAGCCTCGCGCTGCGCTGAAACAGAATCAATTTGGCGGCAGTCTCGGCGGGCACATAGTTCGTGACAAGCTGTTCTACTTCGGCTCCTATCAGGGAACTCGTCAGCGCAACGGTCTGGGTGGCGGAAGTTGTATCAGCACGGTGTTTCTGCCTCCTTTTACCAATGACCGCTCCGCGGCTGCCCTGGGTGCCATGTTCTCAGGTCCGACCGGAGGCGCAATTGCGCCGGATGGCTCCAACATCAGTCCACAGGCATTGGCCCTGCTGAATCTTAAGCGGGCGAACGGCGACTACGTTGTGCCCTCGCCGCAGACGGTGAATGCTCTCGCTAATCCCGACCTCGAGCAATTGTCGACAGAGGGGAAAGCTTCCTTCAGTAACGCTTGCCCGTTCACCGAAGATCAATTCCTTGTCAATGTCGACTATCTCCAGGGCGCGAAAAGTTCACTCTCGGCTAGCTTCTTCTTCTCGAATACCAGCCAGGTCGCAACCTTCCCCACGAACGGAAACATCGCAGGAAATGGAGTCCCGGGGTTTCCCCAAAGCATTGACAACCGGTACCGGGTTGTTTCCCTTTCTCATCGCTATTCCATCTCGCCCAGTGTGGTGAACCAGGCGACGCTGGGCTACCACCGCCTGGTTGGCCTGTTGGGACAGACCCAGATATTCAAGTACTCCGATATCGGGGTAACCGCGCCAGCTTTTGATGATCCCCACCCGGAAATCGGCGTTGCGGGATCATTCGAAACCGGCGGAGGCGGACAGAATCTTAACGTGATTCAGAATTTCTATAACTTCAACGACGCATTGTTCTGGACGCACGGCCGGCACTCGCTTCGTTTCGGCGGTGGAATTGAGCGCTCGCAGATCAACCAACTGCACTTCTCCTTCTTCGGCGGCCTTCAATTCCCCGACTATGGACAGTTTCTACTGGGCAACGGGAGCTATTCCCTCGATGTACCCGGCCTGTTTGATCGTTATTACCGAACTTGGGACGGCACCGCCTTCGCGCAGGACAATATCAAGATCACGCCCAGGCTCACATTGGATATCGGGTTTCGCTATGAGCGCCTGGGCGATTTGAGTGACACTCTGGGCAGGAATTCGAGTTTCGATCTGCAGCAGGCCGATCACACCGGTGCGGGCAGCCAGGCCGGATATGTGGTGGCGTCGAACTTCAATGGCGGAACCCTCCCCCCAGGTGTCATACGCGCGCCTAACGAGGCCGCGACTCGCGGCCTCGGACAGAATACGTTGGGGCCGCGTATCGGCTTTTCCTGGCAGTTGCCCGGGAGCGATCGCGTCGTGCTGCGCGGCGGTTACGGAATCTACTACTCACGCACCACCGGCCAACCCGTTTTTCAGGAACTGACCTCTCCACCGTTCGGGCAAGTTCGCTTCAATCAGGGCATTGCGGTTCCATTTTCCAATCCCTTTCTCCCGGCGCCCGTATTACCTTCGTTCCCGACCTATTCCCTGGCGACTTGCACCTCGGTGCTCGACCCCGGTTGCGTTTCCTTCGCCAACGTCTCGGCCGATGTAAAGCCCCCGGCAACCCAGCAATTCAGTCTCAACACGCAGCTCGCGCTTTCGCCGAATCTCGCGCTCGAGGTCGGCTATCAAGGCGCGAGAGGGACTCGCCTCATGGAGCTGCGGAGCTTCAACCAGGCGCTGCTTGCGAGTCCGGACCATCCGGTGAACGGTGCGACCGACAATAACTTCTTTAATGTCACGCAGAGAACCCCGGTTCCCGGCGTTTCCACCTCAGCCTTGCAAGTCGAATCCACGGGCGCCTCCTGGTACAACGGAATGGTTGTAAGTCTCAACAAGCGTTTCAGCCGAGGCCTGCAGTTCCTGGCTTCCTACACTTGGTCCAGCTTGCTGGCCACTACCCAGAACTTCGTAGCCGGCAGTCTCGATGGCGGGAGCGCGATAGGTGATCAGAACAATGCTCGCGCACGTTATGGGTGGGACAGTTTTGTGCGTCCGCAGCGCTTTATTCTGAGTTGGGTTTACCAATTCCCGGAGATCAACGGTCACAGCGCCCTTGTGCGCAAGGCGCTGGGCGGCTGGTCCCTTGCGGGCGTGACCACCATTCAATCCGGCCAGCGGCTTGCGGTCACGGCAACTAACGTACAAAACCTGTTCGGAAGCCTGGCGGATCGTGCTCCCGCATCCGCATCCGGATGCGGCGACCGCTTCGTCAACTCTGGTTCAGTCCAGAAGAAGCTGAATAATTACATCAATTCTTCCTGCTTCGATCTAAGCAACTATGCCGTGATCGGCGACGACGGAATCGGTACCGCATTCGGCACCAGCGGAATCGGGGAAGTCGTCGGGCCCAACCAGAATAATTGGGATCTCAGCCTGGCCAAGAGCACGAATCTGAGTGAAAGGGTCCAACTCCAGTTCCGTACAGATTTCTTCAATGCATTCAATCATCCGCAGTTTGCCAATCCGAACCTTGATTTGGGCCTGAGTGCGCCGCAACTGGGACTGGTCGCGCCCGACCCAACTTTTGGCGCGATTACCGCGACGAATACCAACCCCAGGGTCATGCAGTTCGCGCTGCGCCTGGTCTTCTAGACGTGCCTGTGGAAACGACAACGGAGAGCCAGCGTACGCTCGGGTACGGCAGTTCAGAACTGCGCAGAGTCCTTGGGCTGCGCGATTTGGTCTTCCTTATCGTAGGAACTGTGATTGGGTCCGGCATCTTTTTGGTCCCGAGCACAGTGGTGCGGTCGGTGAACAAGTCGGTATCACTTGCCTTGTTCGTCTGGATTCTCGGCGGACTGCTGTCGCTGCTGGGAGCCCTAACCTATGGCGAGCTGAGTGCCATGAAACCTGAGGCGGGCGGCCTTTACGTTTACATTCGAGACTGCTTTGGAGAATTGGCTGCCTTTCTTTTTGGCTGGATTCTGTTTTTCGTCGTAAGCACTGGATCCGTGGCCACGCTTGCGGTCGCGTTCAGCAACTATTTGGGCGGGATCGTTGAACTCAGGCCTGGGACACCCAAGCTGATCTCTCTTCTCGTGATTGCCATCACTGCGGCTGTGAACATTCGAGGTACGAGGCAGAGCGCCGATCTGCAAAGCCTGACGACTGTCATTAAGCTGGTCGCTGTTTTGGCCATGGCAGTTGGTCTGCTCTGGTTCTCCCGCGGAGCTCACACGCATGCGATGAGCGCGTCTTCAATGCCCCCGGCTGGCTCGGCCTGGGCAGGCTTGGGCACGGCTCTAGTCAGCGTTCTATGGGCATACGAAGGCTGGCAGTATTGCACCTACACCGCCGGAGAGACGCTGAACCCGCAGCGGAATTTTCCGCTCGCTTTTGCGATGGGGATTGGAATTCTGGCGGGGGCTTATCTGCTCGCGAATCTTGGCTACCTCGCTGCATTGGGAAGCGATGGCGTGGCCAACTCCACGCGGGTTGCAGCCAGCGCTTTAGAAACGCAAAGTCCGCTCCTCGCGAAATAGGTCACCTTCGCAATCCTGGTCTCGATTTTTAGTGCTGCACACTCGATCGTCCTTACGGCGCCTCGCGTTTTTTATGCGATGGCAAAGGTCGGTGTATTTTTTCGGCAATTGGCGAGTGTTCATCCTCGCTTTGGCACCCCCGCATTCGCCATTCTTGCAGCCGGCGTATGGACGGCGGTACTGACGCTCACTGGAACTTTTGAGCAACTTCTAACTTACGTGGTGTTCGTCGGGTGGGCCTTTTACGCCTTGGCGGCCGCGAGCATCTTTGTTTATCGCAAACGTCAGACGTCCCCGATGACTTACCGGGTACCAGGCTATCCCTGGACACCGGCCGCCTTTATCGCCATCGTCGCCCTTTTTGTGCTAAACACGATCGTTCACCAGCCACTACGCGCCGCCATTGGTATCGCCATTGTGCTCAGTGGCGTCCCGGCTTATTTTGCCTGGCGAAAATGGCCTTCGGGCGCCGATGCTCCGGTCCGCGTAAGTCGCCGCCCGTGAACCATAAACAGTTGTGCCCTGCAATGAGTGTGACTCGAGAACCAATCACAATTCGCGAATTAACCACCGATGACGAGATGCGGCCCTGCCATGGCCTGCAACAGCGTGTTTGGGGAAGCTCGGAAATTGAAGTCGTGCCCCACCACATCTTCGTAGTGGCCACTCGAGTTGGCGGGCAGGTGCTGGCAGCATACGACGGAAACGAAATGGTGGGTTTTGTTCTGGCTTTTCCTGCCTTGCAGAAAGGCCGCCGTTACCTGCACTCTCACATGACGGCGGTGCTGCCTGAATATCAGGGGCACGGCATCGGGAAGCAGCTAAAGTTCGCGCAGCGCCAAAATGCTCTCAACCACGGCTTTGATCTCATTGAATGGACTTTCGATCCGCTGCAACTCGGCAACGCGAATTTCAACATCTCTCACTTGGGCGCGATCGTGCGCGAGTATCTGCCGAGCGTCTACGGAAGCACTACCAGCCAACTGGACGCCGGACTGCCCACGGATCGCTTGGTCGCTGAGTGGTGGATTCGTGATTCTCGCGTTCAGCAAACCCTGCAAGGCCGTCCGCCACAAGGGACCACGGCCGTTCGCCGGGTTGATCTGCCTCGAAGAATTCGCGCGATCTGCGCGCACGATCCGGAACAAGCACGCGAACTTCAACGGCAACTTCGTCTCGCACTTGAACCGCTGTTCCACAACTCTTTCGCAATTACAGCATTTGAAATGAACGCCGAACACGCCACTTACCTTCTGGAGCCTTATGAAAATCGAGAAGATTACGCTGCGAGAGCTTCGCATGCGTCTGAAAACACCGTTTGAGACCAGCTTCGGAGTCACCCAGGAGCGCAGAATTCTGCTGGTCGAGATGGCGGTCGATGGCGTCAGCGGCTGGGGCGAAATCACCAGCATGGAAAGTCCCCTGTTCAACTCGGAAACGACCGATACCGCATGGCACGTCATCAGCGATTACGTCGCCCCCATGCTGATCGGGAAGCAGGTTCAGACCGCTTCGGAGTTGCCCGCGCTGCTCACAGGATTTCGCGGCCATGAAATGGCGAAGGCCGGGGTGGAAAATGCCTTGTGGGATGCGGAAGCCCAACAAAAAGGCGTGCCTCTGCACATTCTTTTGGGAGGCACACGGCAGGAAATTTCATGCGGGGTCTCGCTCGGCATTCGCGAAACGCCAGAACGGCTCGTAAGCAAGGTAAAAGAGGAACTCGACAGCGGTTATCAGCGCATCAAGTTGAAAATAAAACCCGGAAAAGACATCGAATTCGTCGCTGCGGTCCGGGAACAGTTTCCCGGAATCCTGCTCTCCGTTGACGCCAACTCCGCCTATGAACTCAAGGATGTTTCGCATTTAGAAAAACTGGATGAGTTCCAGTTACTCATGATGGAGCAGCCGCTGCAATGGGATGAAATCCGCGGGCACGCGAAATTGCAGGCGCAGATCCGCACCCCGATCTGTCTGGACGAGTGCATCACGAATGCGCGTCATGCCGAAACTGCAATCGAGCTGGACGCCTGCCGCATCATCAACATCAAGCTCGGGCGCGTGGGAGGACACACTAGCGCTCGCCAGGTTCATGACGTCTGCCGCAAACACGGAATCCCCGTGTGGTGCGGAGGCATGCTGGAATCCGGGATCGGTCGCGCCCACAACATTGCCATGTCCACACAGCCTGGTTTCACTCTGCCGGGAGATGTTTCCGCCAGCCAGCGATATTGGCACGAAGACGTCATTGAGCCCGAAGTCGAAGTAAGCCGCAAAGGCACAATTCGCGTACCGCAGACACCCGGTCTGGGTTTTGCGGTGAAGCGTGACTTCATCGAGAGTTTGACCTCTCGGTCGCGCCATTGGACAGCGACGCCTTCCATGGTCAATGCAACCTCCTAGGAGCACGAATGTTGAGCACTAAACTCCGTTTGTCCGTGCGTGGAATGCTGAGACTTCCGCTGGTGTTGGCGATCATGACTGCAGCAATGCTCTGCCAGTCGACGCCGCCGGGTTCCGATGCATCATCGCTCGATGCACAAATTCAAAGAATCATGGACCGGCCGGAATTTGCCCATTCGAGCTTCGGCATCGAGTTTTACTCGATTGATTCAGGCAAGGTCATCTATCAGCGAAATGCCAGCAAGCTCATGGTTCCCGGCTCGACAACCAAACTCGTCACCGAGGGCACCGCTCTCGAACTGTTTGGCGGGGAACACCGATTTCATACCTTCGTCTATCGCACCGGACCCGTAAACAAAAAAGGTGTTCTTGCAGGCGACCTCGTACTGCTGGGCAGCGGTGACCTCAATCTTTCAGGAAGAATGCAAGCCGACGGGACCCTCGCTTACGAGAACATGGACCACTCCTACGGAGGTCCCGACAGCAAGGGTGTCGGCGGCGATCCCCTCCAAGCCATCAAAGATCTCGCCCAGCAAATTGCGGCAAAGGGAATAAGACGAGTGACCGGCCGCGTCCTCGTGGATACAAGCCTCTTTCCCGAAGGCACGCGCGAGTTAGGCACGGGCGTTGTGATCTCTCCCATCGTCGTGAATGACAACGTCATCGACGTAATCGCAAGTCCGGGTGGAAGCATGGGAGCGCCGGTGAATTTAGAAATATCTCCCAAAACCGCCTACCTACAGATCACTAACAAAGCTGCAACCGGCAAGGCGGACTCACTCCCCACGATTGACTATGCGGAAGA
>QIAI01000076.1:0-2480 GCA_003224995.1 Acidobacteriota bacterium | reverse complement strand
ATCGCGTTCTCGAGCCCAGCCGGTTCGCGGCTGTCGTCCTCGCCGAAGCTCTTCGCAGCAATGGCATCGACATATCCTCCGAGCAAAAAACTCCTTCTCCGGATTTCAAGGCTCTTGCGTCGAATTATCGCCTGGAGAACGTTGTAGCGGAGCATGTCTCGCCTCCATTGAAAGAGGACGTCAAGATCACGCTCAAGCTCAGCCAGAACTTGCACGCCAGCACGACTCCCTACCTCCTGGGCTCGCTCCTTGCCCATACGAATAAAGATGTCGATCAGGCGGGCTTTGACCTGGAGAATGAATTCCTGAAAAAGGCTGGCTTGGATTTAACAGCAGCCTGCCAAAGCGATGGCGCGGGCGGGAATGCCTTCTTCACTGCAGACTTCATGGTTCAGTACCTGCTGTTTATGTCGAAGCAGAAGGACTTTCAGGATTTTAAGCGCGGCCTGCCGATCATGGGCCGGGATGGAACACTCTATAAAATCCAGGTGAGCTCTCCTGCGGCCGGACACGTGTTCGCGAAAACCGGAACCTACGCTGTCGGTGATTCGCTAAATAACAATGTGATGGTGACTGGAAAAGGCCTTGCGGGTTTCATGGACACCGCCAAAGGCGACCATCTCGCGTTTGCACTTTATGCCAACATGGTTTCGGTGCCCAAGGACGATCCCGAGGCCATGCAAAAGGTCGCGGGTGAAGCTCTCGGCGAAATTGCGACCGCAGCCTACAGCGCGCCCGTTGAAGCTCATTCCTCTGGCACCACAAACGCTGATTACGACTTCATCATTCGCAATGGACGGATCTTCGATGGCTCCGGGAACGCCTGGATCTCCGGCGATGTCGCGATCCAGGGTGAGCGGATTGCCGCCATCGGGCACCTGGACGGTGCGACGGCCAAACGCACAATCGATGGCTCCGGCCTGGTCATCTCCCCCGGATTCATCGACATGCTGGGCCAGTCGGAGATGGCGCTGCTGATCGACAATCGCTCGCTCAGCAAGTTGTCGCAAGGCATCACCACGGAGATCACAGGCGAAGGCGCCTCGATTGCTCCGCAAACGGAAAAAACTCTGGCCAGCCTCGCGCCTCAGCTCAGCCAATACCATCTCACCGTGGATTGGACCGATCTTGACGGTTACTTCACCCGGCTTGAGAAGTCGGGCACCCCGCTGAATATCGGTACTTATGTGGGAGCCGCCCAAATTCGCGAAGCCGTGATCGGCGATGAGAATCGCGCTCCCTCCCCCGACGAACTTCAAAAAATGAAGAACCTCGTGGCCCAAACCATGCAACAGGGAGCTTTCGGAATTTCCACGGCTCTCATCTATCCGCCGGGCCATTACGCGAAGACGGATGAACTCGTAGAGTTGGCCAAAGTGGCCGGAGAATACGGCGGTCTCTATGCCACCCACATGCGCAGCGAAGGATATTCGGAAGTTGCAGCGATCGATGAAGCTCTCCAGATCGGCCGCGAAGCGCACGTGCCGGTAGAAATATTTCACTTGAAGGTAGTCGGAAAGAGCCGTTGGGGATCCATGCCGAAGATTATTGCGAAACTCCAGGCTGCACGCGATTCTGGCCAGGATGTCTCCGCCAACATGTATCCCTACGTAGCCGGAGGCACCGCCTTGGCATCGAGCCTTCCGCCCTGGATCGCGGATGGTGGGCAGAAGAAGCTTTTGGAAAGGCTGCACGACCCAGCCACGCGAGCCAGGGTCAAGCGGGAACTGAATATCGAGCATGCCGATTGGGAGAATCTTTTCCTGGATAGCGGTCGCGGCACGGGAGTGTTGGTGTCGGGTATCCAAAAACCCGAGCTCAAAAAATACGACGGCAAAACGATCGCGCAAATTGCTGCCGCCGAACAGAAAGACCCAGTCGACGCCCTGATGGATCTGGTCATTGCCGATGAGGGCCAAAGCGGCGCCATTTACTTCATCGCGGGCGAAACCGATCTGCAGTATGGGTTGAAGCAGCCGTGGACCAGCATCGGTCTCGATGCCAACGAGGTATCACTCGATGGCCTGCTGTTCGAGCCTCACAATCATCCCCGGGCTTACGGGTCCATGCCGCGTTTCCTGGGCCACTATGTTCGTGATTTACACCTGCTGCCGCTCGAGCAAGGCATCCGCAAAATTACTTCCCTTCCGGCTCAGCGCGAACACTTGCGCGATCGCGGACTGTTGAAAGAAGGATTTTTTGCCGACGTCACGCTTTTTGATCCTGCAGCCATCCAGGATCGAGCCACCTACGAAAACTCGACTCAGCTTTCAGAAGGCGTGAAGTACGTCTTCGTCAACGGGAAACTCGAATTTGAGAATGGCAAATTGACCGGCATCGCAGCCGGGAAAGCTTTGCGCGGCCCAGGCTGGAAACAGAGCGCAAAGTGAGATTCAAGTCGGAACTTTGCAACCGGCCGGCCGAACCTTAAAGACGCTGAAGCGCAAGACCAGCCGGCAGGGCCGCTCAGGATCGCTTCC
>QIAI01000443.1 GCA_003224995.1 Acidobacteriota bacterium | reverse complement strand
CGCGGTGATTTTCGGATTGGAGCCTTCTTCCACCCGCACCCCGGCCTTTACCAGCACAGGGACTTCCAGTTTCACCTTCTCCTGCAATCGGCGATAGGCTTCCGGAAACACAATCATCTCGACTGAGCCCGACATGTCTTCCAGCGTCGCCTGAGCGTAGAAATCGCCCTTCTTCGATTTCAGGACGCGCAGGTTGGCGATGATCCCGGCGGTCGTGATGGTCTCGTCTTTTCCGGTGGACGCCTTGAGGTTGCAGATGTCGGACACGCCCAGGGCGTGGAGGCCTTCCAATTTGTCCCGATATTTTTCCAGCGGATGCCCGGTGATGAAGAAACCGAGAATCTCCTTTTCCGCAGCCAGTCGCTGGTGTTCATCCCAGTCCGGAACGTTCGGGAGTTGCTCCTGCAGGGACGACTCGTCTCCTTGCTCAAACACGCCGAACAATCCGTGCTGGCCCGACTCGGCATCGCGCTGAGTTTTCTGGGCGCGCTCGATGGCGCGATCGATCACCGCCATCAACTGCGCGCGCCGGCCCATCGAGTCCATGGCCCCGCTCTTGATCAGCGATTCCAATACGCGCTTGTTCAACATCCGCAGGTCGACGTTTTCGGCAAATTCGAAAATGTCCCGATACTGCCCCAGCTTCTTCCGTCCCGCGACGATCGACTCAATCGCGTTATGCCCGACGTTCTTCACCGCCGCGAGGCCGAAGCGAATCGCCGGCCCATGCGGCGTGAAGTTGGCATCCGAAACGTTGATGTCCGGCGGCTCGACCGCAATTCCCATCTCCCGACACTCGTTGATGTACTTGACCACGTCATCCGTGTTTCCGGTCATCGAGGTGAGCAGGGCGGCCATGAACTCGACCGTGTAGTGCGTCTTGAGGTAAGCCGTCTGATACGCCAACAGCGCATACGCGGCCGAGTGCGACTTGTTGAAACCGTACCCGGCAAACTGCGCCATCAGGTCGAATATCTTCTCAATTTTCTTGGCCGGATAATTGCGTTGCGCCGCTCCCTGCACGAAACGCTCCCGCTGCTGGGCCATCTCCTCGGGCTTCTTCTTGCCCATGGCGCGCCGGAGCAGGTCGGCTTCTCCCAGCGAGTACCCGGCCAGGCGGTTGGCAATCTGCATCACCTGTTCCTGATACACGATGACGCCCAGCGTCTCTTCGAGGATCTCCTTCAACTCGGGAAGCTCGTACTCGATCTTTTTGCGTCCATGCTTGCGATCAATGAAGTCATCGATCATGCCGCCCTGGATGGGTCCCGGCCGGTAGAGCGCATTGAGGGCGGTCAGGTCCTCAATCGAATTGGGTTGGTAGCGGCGCAGAACGTCGCGCATGCCATGCGATTCAAACTGGAACACGCCCGAGGTCAGTCCCTTGTAAAAGACCTTCTGATAGGTCTCATCGTCATCGAGCGGAAGCGCAGGCAACTGGAGCTTCTGATTGCGCGTCTGCGCGATCAACTTGATGGTGTCGTCCAGGATGGTCAGCGTCGTGAGCCCGAGGAAGTCCATCTTCAACAGGCCAAGCTTTTCAATCGCCACCATGTCGAAGGCGGTCACAATTTCGTCGTTCTTGGTCTTGTGCAGAGGTACCAGTTCGGTCAGCGGCCTGGGCGCAATCACCACGCCCGCTGCGTGGACTCCCGAATTGCGGACCAGCCCCTCCAGTTTCTTCGCGGTTTCCAGCAGTTCGCGGATCTGGGGATCCTTTTCGTAGGCCTCTTTCAGCTGTGGAGATTCCTGGATCGCATCTTCCAGCTTGATGTTGAGCGTTGTGGGAACCATCTTCGCAATTCGGTCGACATCGCTGTAGGGCACATCCATGGCGCGACCCACGTCCTTGATGGCCGCTTTCGCCGCCATGGTGCCGAAGGTGATGATCTGGGCCACGTTGTCGCGCCCGTACTTTCGCGTGACGTACTCGATCACTTCGCCGCGCCGGTTCATGCAAAAGTCGATGTCGATATCCGGCATCGAAATGCGCTCCGGGTTCAGAAAGCGCTCAAACAGCAATTCATGCTGCAGGGGATCGATATCCGTGATCTCGAGGGAATAAGCCACCAGCGCTCCGGCTGCCGATCCGCGGCCCGGTCCGACCGGAATGTCCTGCTCTTTCGCATAGCGGATGAAGTCCCACACAATCAGGAAATATCCGGAGAACTTCATCTGCTGAATGATTCCAATTTCCCGCGCCAGGCGCTGCTCGTAATCCGCCAGGCTATGCTTCAGCTTGCCTTGCTGCTCCGCCGGACGCAGAACTTCCAGCCGTTTGGCAAAACCTTCGCGGGTCACATGCTCAAAGTAGCTATCCAGGGTAAATCCCGGGGGCACATCGAAATGGGGAAATGGACTGCTGACCTTCTCCAACTTCAGGCTGCAGCGCTCGGCAATATCCAAGGTCCGTGAAAGGACGTCGGGAGCATCCTTGAAGACGCGCGCCATTTCAGCGTGACTCTTCACGAAGAACTGGTTGCCCTCGAATTTCATCCGGTTGGTGTCTTGAATGGACTTGGCGGTCTGGATGCAGACCATCACATCCTGCGCGTGGGCATCGTCTTCGCACAGGTAATGACTGTCATTGGTCGCGACCAGCGGCAAACCGAGATCCTTCTCCAGTTGAAACAGGCCGGGATGGATGCGGTGCTCCATTGCCAGCCCCTGATCCTGGATCTCAAGGTAGAAATTCGTAGTTCCCTTCCATCAGCCGCTCCGCCACTTCGCCCTTCAGGCATCCGGAAAGCCCGATGAGACCGCGGGAATGGTCCGCCAGGAATTTCTTGCTGATGCGCGGCTTGTAGTAGAAACCGTGGAGCGAGGCCTCAGACGTGATCCGCGTCAGGTTGCGATAGCCCTCTTCGTTTTCCGCCAGGACCAGCAGATGGTTATAAGTGTCGCCTTCCGGCGGCGTGCGTTCGGTGTTGTGATCGTCTTT
>QIAI01000442.1:1676-4491 GCA_003224995.1 Acidobacteriota bacterium | reverse complement strand
GCCGGCGAATATCAGGGGTATTACTGTTTTGAATGGGAGAAGGTGTGGCATCCCGATCTGGAGGATCCTGAAATTGCGATCGCCGACTACGCCCGCGTGGTGAAGGGCTATCTCGGGGATTCAAATGCGCGTTGAAAAAAACGTTCGCGAGAATTGGTCTTAACAGGAACAGGGCATTTTAACCTGCATTAGATTGAGGATTCGCTTCTGAAATCATGACTGAACAGGACTATAAGCAGCTTCATGCATCGACCATCCAGCGCCCCACGACGCGCCGTGAAATGCTGCGGCGAATGCTGGCTGGAGTTGGGATTGCAGTTGCGGGACCGGCCCTCGCGAGTGCGCATCCGATGCACCGCCACGTATCGAATCCGCTGGAGATGGATGCGGCTTTTGCAAAGCTAGAGGGAGCCGAATGGTCGCCTGAGTTTCTCAATTCACATCAGAACGAGACGTTAGTTATCCTGTCCGAAGCCATTGTGCCGGACGCAGCGAAAGCGCAAGTAAACCGCATCATCGATCTTCTGCTGACGATCGAAACCGCACAAAACCAGCAGGCATTCGCGGCGTCTTTAGCAGCCCTCGATAATGAGGCCGTCGCGCGTTTCCAGAAAGATATCGCTCACTTGAGTTCAAAGCAGGTGGATGAGGTGCTCTCCAAATGTGCCTCGACAACTTCGGAGCATTTGCCCCAGCACGATGACGCGTTCGCCGATTGGAAGACGAACCAGAATAAGCCTGCTTCTGGGCCTGCAAACTTGCGGGATCATTTTGAAAATCTAAAAGGCTGGATCGTCGCCACCTACTACTCGTCAGAGCAGGGAATGCGGGAATTAGGATGGACCGATGAGTTCTACTTCGAGAGCCCTGCCGAGTGTTCGCATCCCGGGAAGCACTCCTCCTAGAACTGAGATTTTTTGAAAGCAGGTCAAGCAAGTCGGAATGAACGATAATCGCAAGCAATCCTTCGATGTTCTGGTAGTTGGCTCAGGGGCTTCAGGTGGATGGGCCAGTAAAAGGCTTGCGGAAGCCGGTTTAAAGGTGGCTCTGCTGGAGGCAGGGCGACCGCAATCCGCCAGCAACTTTACCGAGCATAAGCCTTTGTTCGAATTGAAGAATCGGGACCTCGCGCCATCGATTGTCCGCAAGACTCGTCCAATTCAGTCTGGGTTCGACATCTGTACCGAGTACAACTACGACTGGTTCTGCAACGACCTGGAAGAACCCTATACACCCCGGCGGATCAACCCTTTCATTGGCTGGGGCGCGTACGCATGACTGGAGGGCGCACAAATGTTTGGGGGCGCGTGTGCCTTCGATTTAGCGATTTTGACTTGAAGGCCGCGAGCCACGACGGTTATGGCGAAAACTGGCCTTTGAGTTACAAGGACCTTGAGCCTTACTACAACCTCGTTGAAGATTACGTTGGAGTCTGCGGGCAAGCGGAAGGACTTTCCGAATTGCCCGACAGCCGCTTTCAGCCTGCCATGCCGCTAACCTGTCAGGAAATGGCGCTGCGCGAAGCGGGCAAGAAAAAACTAGGGTGGATAGTCACTCCCGCACGTTCGGCAAACCTGACGCGTTCTTTGAAAGGCCGCGCCGCCTGCCATTACTGCGGCCCTTGCGAGCGTGGATGCCAATCCCGTTCGTATTTCAACTCGGCCTTTACCACCGTGGCAGACGCGATCAAGTCAGGGAACTGCACCTTAATCTCGAACGCGATGGTGCACAAGGTTCTGATGAACGCAGACACGAATCGGGCCACAGGCGTCCTCTACGTCGACCGCAATACGAAAGAACCCCATGAGATCTCGGCGCGGGTTGTAATTTTGTGCGCGCAAACTCAGGAGTCGGCGCGCATCCTTTTCAATTCGGCGAACCGGCAACATCCCAATGGGCTGGGCAATTCCAGCGGCGTACTCGGGCACTATCTGACGGCGCATGTACGCAGTGGAGGCGGCAGCGGTGAGATGCCGGAGTTGGATACGAAAGCCACCATGGCTGGCCCGCACCGTCCCGTGGGCTTCTACGTCGCACGATTTCGAAATATGAAAGGCGGCACGCAGCCGAAAGGCTTTTTGCGTGGCTACGGGTACGAGGGCGACACTGATGTGAGCTTCAACTGGTCTGCGCCAGGCTACGGTCAGGATTTCAAAAAAGCTTTGCGAGAATCTCAGGTCGGTGTCAATGTGCTGGGGTTTGGTGAGGTTCTTCCGCGCTGGGACAATTTCGTGGAAATCGACAAGAACACCGTCGATCATTGGGGAATCCCCGTGCTGCGCATCCACATGTCGAATGGTCCGAACGAGGAAGCGATGATCAAGGACATGGGTGTAAGTGCAGGAGAACTCCTGCAAGCAGCGGGCGCGAAGAATATTCGCACCTTCGCGGACCCTCCCCGGGGAAGATGGGCGGTTCACGAAGCCGGGATGGCGCGTATGGGAGAGGATCCCAAAAAATCCGTGCTCACCCAATTTCAGCAGAGCCACGATGTACAAAATCTGTTCGTAATGGACGCATCGGGATTCACGTCAAACCCATGCCAGAATCCAACCTTGACGATTATGGCTTTATGCGTGCGTTCCTGTGACTACCTGATGGATGAAATGAAGAAGGGCAGTGTGTGATCGCTCATCGTTGGGGACGGTCCAGCAGAGCCTTGCAGCGCGCGGCCTCCCCCTTGATCTCGTCCAAAGTTGCAGCGCCGCCGTAATTTGCCGGCGCATGATCTCGAATGATCTGAAATCCCGGAATGCAGTTGTCAAACCAGGACTGAGCATCGCGGCAGTGGGCGACCATTTGCGAATGGGGTTGG
>QIAI01000442.1:0-1494 GCA_003224995.1 Acidobacteriota bacterium | reverse complement strand
CCGCCAATTTGTGAAATGCCGCGAGAGCTTCGTGAGCCTAGGACAGAGCGGCCGACCGGCCTCCCATGGCGGACAGCAGGCCCGCGAGGGTGAAGCGATCGTACGCCACCAGGCGCTGGAATTCCGCATTCGTGGGGTCGGCTGCCACCAGCGCTTGCTTGGCTGCAATGGACTTTTTGTAAAGTTCCAATGTCTGAGGCCGAGTGTTCGCATCCTCCGCAAGAATCTCAGCTTCCCGGCTGAAACTTAAGGCAAGCAAGCGCCGAACCTTCAAATTGTGCGGATCTTCGGAAGCCAGTTGCTCCAGCATGGCAGAGCCTTGCGAGAGATTTTCAAGCCCTTCCGCGCGATTGCCGGAAACTACTGCCTGCTTGTATCCGTGATCCATGCGATAACTCGCCAGCAAAAAGCGGTCTGCTTGGGAGTGTGGGTCCGCCTTGTATAGCGCTTCTGCCAGGCTGAACGCCTTGGCTGAATACTCCATGGCAGAAGAAGGATTTCCCGAAGACCAGAGCAGGTCACTCAGTTTGGCATAGTTCGGAACGAGTTCGCGACGCACCTCAAGGTCTGCATTATTCGCGCTCGCGAGAGACTCTCGAATGGTGAGGGCTCGTTTGTAGCTGTCGACAGCCCCCGTCGGATCGCCCAGATTGGCTTGCCGTGGTTGACCCTGCACGTCGGCGATGCGTTCATAGGCGCCTGCCAGTTCGCGCTGCAGCGAGGCATCGCTCTTCGCTTCCGCGCTTAAGCTGTTCAGATATTCCAGGGCTCGGCTGACCAGAAGTTTTCGGGCAGGAGTCGCCCCGTGCAAGTCCTTGATGGAATCATGGAGTTCGAAAATCAGGGAATTGGCCAACTTCCGGACATCGTTAAAGCGCCGCTCCGCACGTTGCGCCTGCTGTCGAGCTACGCGCGCCTCGTGGAGAATCGCCGTGAGCCCTGCCAGCAGCGCCACCATCGCCACCGCTGCTGCGATTACTCCGGCCTTGTGACGCAATACGAACTTGGAGGTTCGGTAGCCCAACGTATCTTGCTGCGCACTCACCGGCAGATTGATTCGACTCCTTGCGGAGTGCCATCAGCACGATGTTGTCGAGATCGCCGCGCAGCGCATTGCTGAGTTTCTCAACTTCCTGTCTGTCTGGTGAGGAATCCGCGGCAATCCGTTGCGCCTTCTCCCTGACCAGCATGCTGGGACGGGCAGGGTGCTCTTCGCAAACCGCACGGCTGATCTCATGGGTAGAGGTCGGGCTAACGCGGTAAGGACTCTTGCCAGTCAGCAGTTCGTAGAGAACGACTCCGAGCGAATAAACGTCACTGGCGGTTGTGATGGTCTCGCCTTTGACCTGCTCCGGACTGGCATAGCCGGGCGTGAGCACCTGTACCAAGGTTGCGGCTGATCCATAGCTGTCGGTCGCACCGGGGTCGAGAATCTTCGCAATGCCGAAGTCCAGCAGCTTGGGTACTCCGGTTTCCGTGATGAGGATATTGGCG
>QIAI01000441.1 GCA_003224995.1 Acidobacteriota bacterium | reverse complement strand
GGGATAGATGAAGATGTCCGCCTCTCCGTTCTGCGGATCAAGCTGGCCGTCGCGGGAGTGAGCCATGGCATATTCCAGGGTACGAACCGTGGTCGTTCCGACCGCCACGATTCTGCGACGCTGCTCGACGGCCTGGTTGATGGCGGCGGCAGCTTCGGAAGAGATGGAGTACGCCTCTTTGTGCAGGCGATGATCCTCCACGCGCTGTACGCGGATGGGTTGGAAGGTCCCCAGCCCGACATGGAGGGTGAGATGAGCGGTTTGAATTCCGCGCTGCCGCAAGCGATCCAGAATCTCGGGAGTGAAATGCAAGCCGGCGGTGGGAGCCGCTACCGAACCACGCTCCCGCGCATAGACGGTCTGATAGCGTTCGTGGTCAAGCGGAGTATCGGATCGCGACACGTAGGGTGGCAAGGGCACATGGCCGAGATTGTCGAGAAGTTGAAAAAAATTGTCGACCTGGGCAAAGCGGATGCACCGTTCGCCAAATTCGCCCCGGCCCACGACTTCGGCCACCAACTCTGAAGGTTCACGGAAAAAAATGCGCTCTCCGACGCCAACCTTCCGGCCGGGACGGACCAGGCATTCCCATTCGTTCGGGTTTTCACTGAGTTGGCGGGTGAGCAGAACCTCGATTCTGCCGTGCAGAAATTCGCGAGCTGCGGGATTGTGAGGACTGACGGGTTGCGCCCTGAGTCCGCCGCGATGACCGTAGAGGCGAGCAGGAAATACGCGGGTGTTGTTGAAGACCACCAGGTCGTCGGGCCGCAGGAGCTCCGGGAAATCCCGAAACTGCAGGTCTCGCACGCTGCCATTGCCGCGATCGAGATGAAGGAGCCGGGAGGCGGCGCGATCCGACAGCGGCTCCTGGGCGATCTGGTCCTCGGGCAGATCGTAATGGAATTCGGACACAAGCACGCCATCGATTATAGGGCTCGGGTCCGAGAGCCCCGGAAGTCGGTGAGAGGCGCTGCGGCCACCAAAACGCTCCGGAAAATCGGCCCATTCGGTTAGAAATGGGATTGTCGCGAGCGCGCGAGGTGCTGTACCATAAATCAGTCAGGCCCCTCTGTAGTCCTGCCACTTTCCCAATGGTCCACGAACGTCAATTCCGGGAGCAAATTGTCCGCTACGGGCGCATGCTGCACGAGCGCGGCTTCGTGGCTGCGACCGACGGCAATCTTTCTGTCCGGTTGAGCGAAAATCGCATACTTTCCACGCCCACCTGCATGAGTAAGGGCGGAATGCGGACCTCAGACCTGGTGATCGTTGACATGGAAGGGCGTTTGGTTTCGGGGAAGCGGAAGGTATCCAGTGAAATCGGGATGCACCTGCTGATTTACCGGCTGCGTCCGGATGTGAAGGGCATCGTGCATGCGCATCCTCCGACTGCGACGGGATTTGCGGCAGCTGGGGTCGCACTGAATCAACCGTTAGTATGCGAAGTGGTGATCGGCCTGGGCTCGATTCCGCTGGCCAAGTACGGCACTCCGGGCACCGCCGAGTTAACCGACGCTCTGGAACCGTTGGTGCCGGGATTCGATGCAATTCTGATGTCGAATCACGGTGTGGTCGCCTACGGCACGGACCTGGAACAGGCCTACATGAAGATGGAAACGGTGGAGCACTTCGCGCGCATCGCTCTGGTGACTCACCAACTGGGCCACCAGGAGCCGCTCGGACCGACAGAGTTGGAGAAGCTTGTGGTCGTACGAGCTAAGTATATGAATGGCGCGCAGACCACGCTGGACCCCGCATCTGGCAATGGGCACGGACGCAAGAAGTCAGCCGAGGCAGAGCCGGCATCCGAACTCCCCCGCCGCGGGGTTTAATCTCATCGAAAAATCTGGCCTCCCAAGCCCACTTCTATGAGAAGGGTGCGGTGCTTAAGGCGCACGCGACGGCGCACGCGCCACCGGGTTTCACCTTCCTCCCAAGCGAAATCGTAAACCTGCTCGGACGTTGATACCCAAGGCAGGGTATCCCACGACTTCTTCATAGTGCTTGTTCAGCGCGTTTTCGAGGTTCACGTAGGTCGTTACGTGGGAGTTGATCGCGAACCAGCCACCCAGATCGACTCGGGCGTAGCCTGCGGCGTGATGAATACCGAGTCCCAGGAAGTCCGAGTCCGGACGCCTGCCCACAAAACTTCCTCCCAGGCTGCCGCCCCAACGGGTCCCAAGATAATTCAGCAGCGTACTCGCGGAATGCCGTGGGCGGCGAATCAAAGGCTCTCCGGCCGCGAGCAAGGGATCGCAAAAATTCTGCGCCGTGCACAGCGGAGCTTCGAGAATCTGGGTCGAGGTGTAGTTGTAGGCAGAGTTTAGCGCGACCCGACTGCTCAGGCGGCCTCGGAA
>QIAI01000440.1 GCA_003224995.1 Acidobacteriota bacterium | reverse complement strand
CTGGCCCGTACGGTGGATTCTTATATTTGCGTGCCGACGTCAAGGGGCAATCCGGATTTGGGTCTCCAACAGGACAAGTGCGACTCCTTGATTACTCCAACTATATCTCGGACCTGCCCGTGAATAACGAGGGAACCGCCAGTACTCCGAGAGGGATCTTCGGTTTCGCCCCAGGTTCTCACGCAATAACTTCTTATTATTTCGGTGACAGCAGTTTTGATCAGAACAGTTCGTCCTCGCCTGTAACCTTCACGATCACGAAAGCAGCTACTTCCACGTCGATGCAGGCGAGCGCCAACACGATCGGCTCTGGCAGCCCCGTGACTCTCAACGTTACGGTGGACACCACCAGCTTTGGCACCGCTCCCTCCGGAAGCTTCACGTTTTTCAATGGAAGCACGGAGCTTCCCGGCGGCGTCGTTCTCAATCCCGGGACTTCATCCGCGGGCTACGCGCAAGTGACGACCAACCTTCCGAACGTCAGTTTGCCGCTTGGTCAAAACAGCCTTACCGTGCAGTACTCGGGTGACACGAACTACAACGGTTCCACTTCTGCTGCCATTTCGGTGACCGTTGCCCCTGATTTCGCCTTGGCGGTCGGCGGAACGGGCGGATCGGTAATGACCATCGCTTCGCCCGGAGGATCGGGGAGCCTGACGCTTACCGTAACCGGCCAAGCCGGTTACAACGGGACTGTCAATTTCAATACGTGCAAAGGGCTGCCCCTGTACAGCACGTGCAGCTTCAGTCCGGCTTCAGTGACTGGAAGTGGAAGTACCACGCTAACCGTGAAGACCACGGCCGCTCACGCAGTACCGGCGCAAGCCGGTTCTACGGCTCACGCGCTGTGGACCGCGATGGGTGGCCTTGCTTTCGCGGGCGTATTCCTATTGGGAGTGTCGCCAAGAAAGCGCGCATGGACCCCGGTCTGTGCCGTCCTGCTGCTCACATGGCTACTGACAGTGACAGGGTGCAGCGGCGGAGGCGGAGGTGGGGGTAGCAGTAGTACACCGGGCACTCCCCTCGGCAGTTATCAGCTGTCTGTTAGAGGAGCAGATGGTAATTTTTCCCACCAGCTCAACCTTACAGTTACCGTGCAGTAGTGGAATAGCTAGGAGTTGGAGTTCTTGTTCTCCAATCAGTAGGCGGAGGTCACGCATTCGCCAGAGTGCTCCACTTCAGATTCTCTTGTTCTGAATCGGCAGTCGCACCCGGAAGCAGGTATTCCCCGGACGTGACACCAAGCTGATATTGCCATGGTGCTTGCGCACGATGCGATACACCGTGTCCAGGCCCAGTCCGGTGCCTTCTCCCATGGGCTTGGTCGTGAAAAAGGGATCGAAGATCCTGGTCTGAATCTCCGGCGGAATTCCCGGCCCGCTGTCCACAAACTCCACCAGCACGTCTTCGCCTTCCCGCATGGTGCGAATGCGCAACTCGCCTTTGCCCTTCATCGCATCGGCGGCATTGTCGATTAAGTTGGTCCACACCTGGTTCAGTTCGCTGCCAAACGAAAAAATGCGCGGCAGGTTCGGATCGTAGTTTCGCACCACCGTGATGCCGTGCTTGAGCTTGTGATTCAGCATCACCAGCGTGCTCTCGATGCCCTTGGCGACATCCACCTCCTGCCGGGGGGCCTCGTCCATGAACGAGTATTCCTTGATGGCCTTCACCAGTTCCGAAATGCGACAGGAACTGTGCTCGATATCGGTGAGCAGCCGCGAGATTTCCAGCGTGGCGCCGAAACGCCGAAGCACCGGGCTCATCACCGCCGGCGTGAATTTTTCCGCCAGCCGTTCCAGGTGCTCGATTTTCACCTCTGCTTCCGCCAATACCGGCGCGACTTCCCAGCCGTCGTTTACGCCGTAGGCTTCCAACCAGGATTGCAATTCCTGTTGCGCATCGCTCAATTCAAGCGCGTTCTTGGGGCTGACACGTCCCTGCATCTCGCGCGCTTTGGCTTCGATCATGCGCAGCGTCTCGCGCGCTTCCGGCGGCAGGTTCTCCTGATCGATCTCCAGGCTGGCCTGTTCGCGTTTATCGAAGACAGTGCGCAGTGTGTTAGCCGCCCGCGCTGCAGCGGCCGCAGGATTGTTCAATTCGTGCGCCAGGCCGGCCGAGAGCTTACCCAGCGAAGCCAATTTCTCCCGCGCCTGGTCAAGCTTGGTCACTTCGCGAACGCGGTCGGAAAGAATTCCAACCAGGCGAGGCCCCAGCGCCGGGATGCGATTCAGCATTTCCGGAAATAGGGATTTCGCAATCCGCGCCACGCGCAAATGGCTCACCGCGCGAGCGGTAATCGTGTAATGCGTCATGCGGGAGAAGGGCAGCATGCCGGTAACCATGCCGGCGCGGGCGGTATAGACAGGAGCATCCGGTCCGGCGCTCTCGCGCCTTCCGTCAGTCTCGCCTTCGAGATAGATCACCATGCTCTCGGCAGGCTCGTTCTCCCGAATTACGATTTCGCCGGGTTCGGCAGTCGCAACGTCAGCATGATCGGCCAGCCAGCCGAGTTCCTCGTCGGACAGGTCGGCGAAAATCGAAATATTGCGAAATTCTTTGACCAGGTCAGCGTTCATTCTGCAGATCAGATTCTTCCCACAGCCGGCGGATTCTTGAAATTCGCGAGCATTGTAGCGCGTCCGCCGCCCCTCCCGCGCGTGCCTTCACCAGCACCCTAACTGCCAACATGATCATGCGTTCTCCACGCGTATTCAGGCTCTTCTCCGCAGACTTGCGGGTTTAAGGTTTTTCACTCCGCAGGCCATTCAGATCATCCATTCCCGTGTGAGATAATTTTCTGTTGACCACACGAGAGAGGAATATTCATGGCGCACGAAGTTTTTTGCGTAAAGCTGAAAAAGCAATTACCTGGCCTGGACGAGCCTCCCTTCGACACCGAGCTCGGCCAGAAGATTTACGACAACGTTTCCCAGGAAGCCTGGCGGCAGTGGACGGAAACCTGCAAGATGATCCTGAACGAGTATCGGCTGAATCCTGCCCGCCGCGAGGATCAGGAAGTGATCGTCCGCCATATGGAACAGTTTTTCTTCGGCGAAGGCGCCGTCGCTCCCAAGGAGTACGTCCCGCCCACGCACTAGTGCTGGACGGTTCGACGTGGTGAGCACGCCCGTCGCTACACGGTGCTACTCCATGCTTGTGAATATCCGGTGCGCTCGCTGAGGAAAACTAGGCCAGACTAAATTCACAAGATCGGCGACCATCTGAAATCGTCGGTGCGTCGCCTCCTGCACCAAGCAAGATAACCCGTATCCCATGCGTCCAGGCATGATCGTCACGCGATTGCAGCCGCTGTCCTACCGTACATGGCCTTTCGATTGGTCATGGTTTTCAACTCTGTGTATTGTCTTCGAGTAGTTCCGCAGTATGCTCTTGCGGATGCTTCGCCGTGCCCTCCCCCTGGCCTTGATCGTGACCCTTCTGGGTTCGGCTGCACTCACGCGCGAAAAATTTCCTGAGCCTTCGCGCCCTCATCTTCCTTCCGAGGGCGAAACCTGGGCCGAAATCACCCTGCGCTCCCTCTCTCTCGAAGAAAAAGTTGGCCAGCTGTTCATGGTGCGCATGAGGGTGGAGTATTTAGGACCGAACAGCCCGGAATATCTCCAGCTGCGCCATAGCATTCAGCATTACCACGTCGGCTCGCTCGCCATGTCGGTGCCCGCGGAAGGAAAATTCCTCTACGCCAACGATCGCTATGAAGCGGTCCGGCTTCTGAATCAATTGCAAGGCGAATCGAAGCTGCCTCTGCTTGTAGCAGGAGACTTTGAACGCGGCGTATTGCCTCCACGCCTTTTCGGAACCACGGTGTTTCCGCATGCCATGGCGTTTGGCGCCGCCGGAAGCCTGGCGTATGCCGAGGAGTTTGGACGCATCACCGCCCAGGAAAGCCGCGCTCTCGGCGTGCACTGGAATTTATTT
>QIAI01000439.1 GCA_003224995.1 Acidobacteriota bacterium | reverse complement strand
GGCAGTTGTGGCAGACCTCGGGTCACGAGGGGTATTACGCGCAGAACATGTTCGACATCATGGAGCTTGACGATGCCGAGTACCGCATGAAGCCCATGAACTGCCCGTTCCACATTCTGATCTACAAGGACTCTTTGAAGTCTTATCGAGATCTACCCGTGCGTCTGGGTGAATTGGGCACCGTTTATCGCTACGAGCGTTCCGGAGTGATGCATGGACTACTCCGTGTTCGCGGCTTCACCCAGGATGACGCCCATATCTTCTGCACCCCGGAGCAAATTGAAAAAGAGATCGAGGGATGCCTCGAGTTTGCGTACGACGTCCTGAAAGATTTTGGCTTCGACCAGTTTCAGACCGAGCTTTCGACCTGGAATCCAGACGATCGCAAGAGCTTTGTGGGCACCGAAGAGCAGTGGAACATGGCGACGCACTCGCTGGAGAAAGTCCTGAAGAAGCTGAATATCGAATACAAGACCATTCCTGGCGAGGCTGCCTTTTATGGTCCAAAAATCGATATCAAGCTGGTCGATGCGATCGGCCGCCTGTGGCAGCTCTCGACGGTGCAGTTCGATTTCAATCTGCCGCAACGGTTCGAGCTGGAGTATGTCGCCGAGGACGGGTCGCGCAAGCAGCCTTTAATGGTCCATCGCGCGTTGTACGGCTCGATCGAGCGTTTTTTCGGAGTGCTCATCGAGCACTATGCGGGAGCATTTCCAGTGTGGCTATCGCCGGTGCAGGCGGTGATGATCCCAATCTCCGAGCGTCACGCCGACTATGCCAACCAAGTCGCCGCGCAGCTCAAGGCAGCCGGTGTTCGCGTAGATGTGGACGCACGCAACGAAAAGATGAACGCCAAGATCCGTGAACACGCCATGCAGAAAGTTCCCTTCCTGCTGGTGGTGGGCGATAAAGAAGCCGAAGCGGGCAACGTGAACGTCCGCACGCGCGGCAAAGAGAAGACCGAAGACATGCCGGTCGCTGCGTTCGTGGACAAGATCAAAAAACTGATCGCAGAGAAAACCCCCACCTTGTAATGAGGTTGCGTAGGCCCAGACGCCCTCGTCTGGGCCGCCGGGCGGCAGCCCGGCTTACGCTCCCGTACTCAATGAACCATCGCCGGGTTGTACCATGTCTCCGTGCATCCGCTTGCGCGCAGAGTTCTCGATCATATCCGGCGGCTTGAGTTGCTCGAGCCCGGCGACCGCGTCGGTGTCGCCGTATCCGGCGGGGCAGATTCCGTTGCTCTCCTCCGATTGTTGCTGGAACTACGCTCCGAACTCGGCATCGTTCTCTCCGTGGTTCATTTCAATCACAAGCTTCGGGGCCAGGAGTCCGACGAGGACGAGGCCTTCGTCACTCAGCTAGCGCGTGAACACAAAATGGACCTGCACGTCAGTGGCGCCGATGTGCGCGCTGAAGCTTCTGCTCGAGGTCGCAGCCTCGAAACCACCGCCCGCGAGCTGCGCTATGAATTTTTCCAGCAACTCGTCACCCCAAACAACGAAGGTCGCTCCCAGCTTGACAAGGTTGCTACGGCTCACACCCTCGACGACCAGGCCGAAACCGTGCTGATGCGAATTCTGCGGGGAACCGGCACGCGCGGTCTGGCCGGAATCTATCCCGTCGTCGATCTTGAAGATGAGGATGAAGTGGTCGGAGAGGTCCTCCGTCCGCTCCTCGAAGTTCGTCACCAGGAGCTTTCGGAATACCTGAACGCGGTCAATCAACCCTGGCGCGAGGATTCCAGCAACCGCGACGTGAAGTTCACTCGCAATCGCGTCCGGAGCAGGCTGCTTCCCTTGCTGGAGGGCGAATTTAACCCTGCGGTTGCGGCCAGTCTCAGTGAACTCGCCGACATTGCGCGGGCGGAAGAGGATTACTGGCAAAACGAGATCGCCGGCTGGATGGGCACCTCCATTCACTGGAGCGAGCCCGAGTGGGCGCGCCAGGGACAGACTGGTCTGGTGCAGTTGCAAGCTTTCAACCCGCAGCTACAGGAGCGCTTGCGGGAACCGGGCCCGCTGGTCATGAACGTGACCGTGGACCTGCTGTGGCTGCTTTCCGAGACGCTTGCTGTGCAGCGGCGTGCGGTAAGAGCGATCGGTGAGTTGGCTGGGCTTCCACTTGAATTCAGGCACGTGGACGAACTGTTGCGCTTTGCGGCTGAGGAAAGCGATCCGGGAAAG
>QIAI01000438.1 GCA_003224995.1 Acidobacteriota bacterium | reverse complement strand
GGCAGTACGCCGCCATCAAGAAAGATCATCCCAACGCGCTCCTGTTTTTCCGGCTGGGCGACTTCTACGAACTGTTTTTCGAGGATGCCGTGGTCGCGGCGCGTGAACTCCAGATTACCTTGACCTCCCGCAACAAAGAAAAAGGCATTGCCGTGCCCATGTGCGGCGTTCCCTATCACGCGGCCGAAGGCTACATCTCCAAGCTCATTCGCAAGGGGTTCAAAGTCGCCATCTGCGAGCAGATGGAAGATGCACGGCTGGCCAAGAAGTTGGTGCGCCGTGAAGTGACCCGGGTCATGACTCCGGGAACGGCGGCAGATTCCTCCCTGAGTTCCGAGGAAAACAACTTCTTGGGAGCGTTGGCTCGGGTGGGAGAACGGGTGGGCTTCGCGGCGCTCGATCTCTCTACCGGAGAGTTTCGCGCCACCGAATTTCAGGGGCCCGACGCGGCCAGGCGGATTCAGGAAGAGCTATCCCAATTGCGCCCAAAGGAATTGCTCTATGCCTCGGCAGCACCCTTGTTTGAGGGTACCCCGGCGGACGGTCGCGCCCAGGGATATGCGGAAACTCCGCTCGATGACTGGGTATTCGCTCCCGACCATGCCATCCCGCTTCTGGAAAATCATTTCGGAGTGTTGTCGCTCGAGGGTTTCGGACTGGCGGGTAAGCCCGCCGCCGCATCGGCTGCCGGAGCGATTCTCCACTACGTGCGCTCCACGCAACGTGGGACTCTCGAACACGTAGACCGCATCGGATTTTACGAGCGCCAGAACTGCCTGGTGCTCGATGCGGTGACGGTACGAAACCTCGAGCTGATTGAGCCGCTGTTTGCCGGCACGGATGCCGGAATCACGCTGTTTCGGTCGGTCGACGCCACGGTCACCCCTATGGGAAAGCGGCTGCTGCGGGCCTGGATGCTGCGGCCGTCCATTGATCGGCCTGAAATCGACGCGCGGCTGGATGCGGTTGAGGGCCAGGTCAAGGAAACCGTTGCGCGCGAAGAATTGCGCCGTGCGCTCGAGGGCATTCTCGATCTGGAGCGGCTCCTGAGCCGGGTCACGCTGGAAACAGCGAATCCCCGGGATGTGCTCGCTTTGGCGGCGTCGCTGGCGCGCATTCCCTCAGCCCAATCCGCCGTGGCACGCCTCGCTGGAACGCGCCTGTGTGAGCTGGGCAATGCCATCGATGAGTTGAGCGACCTGCGTTCTCGCATTGATTCAACCATCGTGGCGGAGCCTCCGATTTCCTTGAGTGATGGTGGGGTAATCGCATCCGGAATTGATCGGGAGCTGGACGACTTGCGCGATCTCAGCCGCAACAGCAAACAGTATCTGGCGCAGATCGAGCAACGCGAGCGGCAGCGCACCAGCATAGGGTCGCTCAAGGTGAAGTTTAATTCGATCTTCGGATACTACCTGGAGGTCTCGAAACCAAACCTGCACCTGGTGCCGTCCGATTACGAACGCAAGCAGACCTTGGTCAATGCGGAGCGCTTCACGACTCCGGAACTGAAGGAATACGAAGCCAAGATTCTGGACGCACAGGAGAAGATCGTCGAGATCGAGCGGCGGCTGTTTGCTGAATTGCGAACCGCCATCGCGGGCGAAGCCAAACGTATCCGGCAGACTGCTCTGGCGCTGGCCGAGGTAGACGTTTTGGCTGGATTGGCGCACCTCGCCGCGTTGCGGAACTATTGCCGGCCCAGCCTGGAGGACTCGGGCGACCTGGAGATTGTCCGCACGATTCTGGTGTTGACCGGGCCGAACATGGGCGGCAAGTCGACGTACTTGCGGCAGGCCGCCTTGATCGTGATCCTGGCGCAGATGGGATCGTTCGTCCCGGCGCGCACCGCCCGCCTGGGATTGGTGGATCGCGTGTTCACGCGCATCGGGGCGAGCGACAATCTCGCGCGTGGGCGATCCACTTTCATGGTCGAGATGACCGAGACGGCCGCTATTCTGCATACTGCAACGCCGCGTTCCCTGATTCTTCTCGATGAGGTGGGACGTGGAACCTCTACCTACGATGGACTCGCGATTGCCTGGGCCGCCATCGAGTATCTTCATGCTCGCACCCGCGCAAAGACGCTGTTCGCGACCCATTACTTCGAGCTGACCGAACTCGCCGACCAGCTTTCCGGGGTGAAGAACTTCCACGTATCGGTGAAGGAAACGGGCGGCGGAATCGTCTTCTTGCGCAAAGTCGAACCCGGGGCGGCCGACCGAAGCTACGGCATTGAAGTAGCCAAGCTAGCCGGCCTGCCAAACCAGGTGATTGATCGCGCCCGCGAAGTACTGGTCGAGCACGAGACCGCGGAACGCCAACTTATGGGGCAGTTGGCCAGCGATGAGTCGCGTCCCGCGCCGGCTGCGCAGTTGACCATCTTTACGCCCATCTCGCAGCCTGTCCTCGATCGGTTGCGCGAGGTCGATTTAAATCAACTGACTCCGCTCGAGGCGCTTAACCTTCTCGCGGAGCTCAAGAAACAGATTTGACAGCAGTGGCACACAGAGCATAACGGGGGATTCGACATCGCCACGAGGGGCACCAAAATTCACCAAAGTGTGCGGAGCCAAGAGCGCGATATTGGTCAGCTCCTGATCATCGGCTTCGAGGGGACTGAGATGTCTCCGGGCTTGGCTTCCCTGCTGCAGAGCGTTCAGCCCGCCGGCGTGATTTTGTTCGCGCGCAATATTGTTAGCGCGGAGCAAACCTACAGGCTGCTGAAGGATTGCCAGGCGCAGGTTTCCATACCGTTATTCCGCTGTGTCGATCTGGAAGGCGGCAAAGTAGACCGCTTGCGCAACGTCATCGGCCCTGCGCCGTCCGCCGCCGCCGTGTTCGCGGTGCGCGATCGCGCTTTGTTTCGCAAGCACGGCCGCATCATTGGCGAGAATTGCCGGGCGCTGGGGTTCAACGTGGACTTCGCTCCTGCGGTAGATCTGGCTTTTGAGGCTTCCCGCAGTGTGATGGCATCGCGACTGGTCTCGGCGGATCCCAGGGAGACCGCTCTCTACGCGCGCGAGTTTCTTGCCGGCCTCGAGGCAGCGGGAGTCCTGGGCAGCGGGAAGCATTTTCCGGGGTTAGGGGAAGGCAACCTCGACAGCCATCATGCTCTGCCGGTTATCCAGAAGTCCTGGAAAAAGTTATGGGCTGAAGATCTGGCACCCTATCGCGCCCTGCGACGCAACTTTCCCTTCGTGATGGTGTCGCATGCGGCGTATCCAGAGGTCACCGGCAACACCTTGCCTGCTTCCCTTTCGAAGAAGTGGATCACCGGGATCCTGCAAAAGCGGATTGGCTATCGTGGATTGATTGCATCCGATGATCTGGAAATGGGTGGCGTGCTGGCTGCTGCGCCAATCGAGCAGGCCGCGGTTGAGCACGTTCGAGCGGGCGGGGACCTTTGTCTGATCTGCCACAAGCAGGAGTTTGTCACCCGTGCCTACGAAGAACTGGTGCACACCGCACAGCGCGATCGGCGCTTCGCGAAACGGGTGGCGGATTCGTCGCGTCGAGTGTTGGCCTTCAAGAAGAAGAAAACAAATCTGGCACGCTGGGCGAAGACGCCTACCGACGAAGTTGTGGCGCGACTGTCGCGACGCCTCTGGGAGTTCGGGGAGCAGGTTCGGCTGGAGGGACTGTGAACTGTACATTCTCGGCGACGCCAGGCTTCATCGTCTCTCCCGAGGTACGGCGGTGATCGTCGCCGGGGTGATGAGCGGGACATCGGCGGATGGAATCGACATCGCGCTCGTGCGCATCGCCAGCAGCTCGCGTTTTCATCTGCTGGCCCACGCAAGCTATCCGTATCCCAAGGCCGTGCGGAAGGCGGTACTCGCAGCGATGAACGCGCCCAGCGCAAGTGTCGCAGACTTGTCGCGCCTGAACTTCGTCCTCGGAGAACTCTATGCCGGCGCGGTGCTGGCCGCGCAACGAAAATTCCACCTCAAGGCAGACCTGGTGGGCTGTCATGGGCAGACGCTCTTTCATCAGGGGGACGCGCATAAATTTCTCGGCAAGCGCGTGGCTGTCACCTGGCAGACAGGCGAAGCCGCGGTGATCGCGGCGTGCGTTGGCATTCCTGTCGTCTCGGATTTTCGTCCATCCGACATGGCTGCAGGCGGTAAGGGTGCCCCTCTGGTTCCCTTCCTCGACTACTTGATGTTCCGGGATCCGCAGGTCGGGCGGATCGTGCAGAACATTGGCGGGATCGCCAACCTGACTGCCATTCCGGCGGGGGCGCCTCTCAACAAGGTCATTGCATTCGACACCGGGCCGGGCAACATGGTGATCGATGCCGTAATGGAGCAGCTGTTTCATAGGCCATTGGATCGTGACGGGCGCATCGCCGCGTCGGGAACGGTGCTGGACAAAATCGTTGCCGCCTTCTTGCGTGAGCCGTTTTTCCGCAAGCAACCACCGAAGACGGCGGGGCGCGAGGAGTTTGGCCGCGAGTTCGTGAAGGAATTTATCCGGCGCTGCGCGCGAGCGCCAAAACCTGATATGGTTGCGACCGCAACCGCGCTCACCGCGCGCTCGATCGCAGAAGCGATTCGGAATTT
>QIAI01000437.1 GCA_003224995.1 Acidobacteriota bacterium | reverse complement strand
CACATTGTTCTCCTGAATTGGGTTGAGTGCCTGGGGAAGTGTAGGTGTGCGCAAAGGACGGAGACATCCGGTGGAAACTGTAGAGCAGACGTGCCCGTCCTTGAAGGGACTCGCTTTCAAAATGGTTCCGTCCCCCCGGACTTACGCCCGGGGCTAGTCTCTGACGCCGCTACGCGACTGGAAGCGATCAAGGAACAGGGAACTGAGGGCTAAAGGTGAAACTAAGAGCTGAAGGCGGAAAGCTGAGAGCTGTAAGCTGAGAAATGAGAGTGACACCTGACACCTGAGACCTGAGACCTAAGACCTGACAAGCGAGACCTGCCCCTACGCTTCCATCTTCTTCAGATCGGGGCTCACAATGAGCTGGGGTTCGGTCACGCGTTGGACGTCTTCTGCGGAAAGCCCGGGTGCGATCTCGCAGAGGAGCAATCCGTTTGGAGTCACTTCGATATACGCCATCTCGGTCACGATGGTGTTGACGACTTTCACGCCGGTAAGCGGAAGAGTGCAGCGCTTGAGGATTTTGGGTTGCCGATCGCGCGTGGTGTGCTCCATGGCGACGACGACGCGGCGGGCACCGGCTACCAGGTCCATAGCACCACCCATGCCCTTGACCATTTTCCCGGGGATCATCCAGTTGGCGAGGTTGCCTTGCTCGTCGACTTCCATGGCGCCGAGCACGCTCAGATCGATATGTCCTCCGCGAATCATGGCGAAAGAGTCTGCGCTTGAGAAGTAGGCAGTGCCGGCGATTTCACTGACAGTTTCTTTTCCGGCATTAATGAGATCAGCATCCTCGGTTCCCTCGAGCGGGAAGGGGCCGATGCCCAGCATGCCGTTTTCGCTCTGCAGAATCACGTGCATTCCAGCGGGAACGCAGTTGGCGACCAGCGTCGGCATACCGATGCCGAGATTGACATAGAAGCCATCGCGCAACTCGCGCGCGATACGCTTCACGATGCGATCGCGTTTCTCGGTGTCCTTGGGAGCTTTGGTCGAGGTCTGTATCGGAGGGATCGGTCGTGGGTTGTCGGTCGTCGCCATGATGGTCGTTGGTCCTGAGTCGTTGGTCGTTAGCTGCTGGTCATTGGTATTTGGTCGTCGGCCTTCGGTCGTCGGTTGTCAGCATGAGAATTTTTTGTTCCGCTGTAGTTTCGGAATTTGCGTTCGCCATCTTTCGCGTTTGTCCTGCAAGAAAGCCGTGGCCTCGGAAGCTTTATAATCGACGACTGACGACCGATGACTGACGACTGTTCTACCCCTTTCTCACCGTGCGACGCTCAATGCGCCGTTCAAACAGCGCGCCCTGAAAGATTCGTTTTACGAAGACGCTGGGCGTGTGAACCAGATCGGGATCGAGTTCTCCCACCTCGACCAGGTGTTCGACCTCGGCAATTGTGATCTTTGCGGCCATGGCCATCATGGGGTTGAAATTGCGCGCCGTCTTGCGATAAACCAGGTTGCCCCAGCGATCTCCCTTCCATGCTTTCACGAAGGCGAAATCTGCCTTCAAGGCATGCTCCATTACGTAGGGACGACCGTCGAAGTCACGGGTTTCTTTTCCTTCAGCGACGAGCGTGCCCACACCGGTCGGCGTGAAGAATGCAGGAATGCCGGCGCCACCCGCGCGAATGCGCTCCGAAAACGTTCCTTGTGGAACCAGATCGAGTTGGATGGAGCCGTTCAAGACCATCTCTTCGAGGAGCTTGTTTTCGCCGACGTAGGTCCCAATATGACGACAGATCTGGCCGTTGGCCAGGAGCAGTCCCATGCCCAAGCCATCGACGCCTACGTTGTTGCTGACAGTAGTGAGATTCTTTGTACCTTTGTGAGCGAGGGCGCGGATGAGATTCTCCGGCATGCCGCACAGCCCGAAGCCTCCCACCATAATGGTGGCACCTTCGAAGACATCCTGGATGGCTTCTTCGGCGCTGGAGACGACCTTGTTCATAGTAAGAATTGTAAATGAGCGGAGCCTACTGCAAGTTTCAGGGTTTCAAGCTTTCAAAGTCTCAAGGTTTCATAGTTTCAAGCTTAGACAGTCCATGGTGCCTTTTTTTTGAGTTGCGACCGCGAGTGTAAACGCAAAGCTCGTTCTGCGTTCTTCGAAGGGACTTGTATGCATCTCAGGGTTTGCGCTTTCCCGTGCCCTGTCTCGTCGGAGGAATGGCCTTTGGCGGCTTGTCCTTTTTCAACTCGTGAGCGCGCTCGAATTCGGCGGCGAGTTCGCGGGAGTCGAGGTTTTCTCGGATGTGGGCCAGGCGTTGCTCGAGTTTCAGCAGCGCGTCGGCGATGTTTGCCTTGTTCGTGATCGCGATATCGCGCCACATCGAGTACGGGCTGGAGGAGATGCGGGTCATCTCGCGTAGGGCACGGCCGCCTGCTGCCAGCAGGGGAGCGTCTCCAAACTCGTCGACCAGAGAGGCAGCAAGGGCAGTGGAAATCATCTGGGGCAAATGGCTAATCCAGGCGCAAAGCTGGTCATGCTGCTGGGGCGAAACGCTGGCGATGCGGGCTCCAATTCTTTCCACCCATTCAAGGAACTCACCGCTCAGCCCGCTGTAGACGTCTTGCCCGGGTAGCGGGGTGACGAACCACGCGGCTCCCTGGAAAAG
>QIAI01000436.1 GCA_003224995.1 Acidobacteriota bacterium | reverse complement strand
TGAATGGATTTGAAGCGGCGCGCCAAATCCGCACACTTTCTCCAGCTTCCAAGATTATCTTTGTGACTCAGGAATCGTCTGCCGATCTGGTGCAAGAAGCCCTAAACATCGGCGCATCTGGCTACGTAGTAAAGGCGGACGCGGCCAGAGAATTGATTGCGGCTGTCACCGCTGTGCTCCACGGCGAGCAGTTTGTGGGGAGCAGGTTCGCTGGGCATGATTTTAGCGGAACTTCGAACTTGCGAACTCCCGTTGTCTTCTCTGAGGATGAACATCCTGCGTCTGGGCCGATCCCAATTCGAAAAGTAGAGATTCCCCACCGCCATGAGGCTCATTTCTATTCTAATGATGATTTTTTACTGGATGGCTTTACACAGTGCATCGTGACTGCTCTGAATGCTGGCAGTGCAGTCGTCGTTTTTGCGAGCGAATCACACCGGAACATGCTCATTTCTACATTGCAGGCAAGTGGTATAGACATGGCCGCCGCAATCAATCAGCGAAGATACGTCCCGTTGGACGCTGTGGACATACTCTCGCCCACTCCCGTCGTTGCCTGTGGCGGTCTTGCGCCCGTTCTGCTGAGCCAGGGCAAGCCAGAATCGGCGATCAGACTTGAACAACTCTGGGATCAGGTCGTGAAGAGATACGGCTTCGATACCATATGCACGTACTCCCGCAACAGCTTTGAGAGTGAACAAGACAGAGATGTATTTCAACGCATTTGCGGACTGCACTCGTCTGTTCATTCCCGGTGAACAGTGTTTCTGAGCTGTTGTTCCGCAGCGGAACTCCACCAGGATTATTCTTTAACCGGCCGCCCGCCGAGTAGGGTGTTCTGATCCGAAGGGAACTCGAACATGGATTGTGGTTCCCACCATCGGTTTTGATTCGATGTCGATACTTCCGTTCAGCAAACGAACCCGCTCCTGCATGCTCGTGAGCCCTGATCCTTGACCTTGAATTGCGGCTTCGACATCAAACCCTTTGCCTTGATCAGTCACAATGAGGTGCATTTCATTTGATACTTCTCGTAATTGCACTTCAATGCGCCTTACAGCACTATGGTTTGCGGCATTGTGCAGCGATTCCTGTAAAACTCGAAAAAAACAAATCCCGACGTCGAATGGCACTACAGAGGAAACATCACTTTTGAAGTCGATCTCCATTCCCTGCCGCTCACCGAATTCCTTGCACCAGCTTCTTATGCCGGGAACGATACCTAGATACTCCAGTTTCGACGAGTGAAACTCATGAGACAAGGCTTGGACGTCATCTGACAGTTCAATTGTCTGTTTTCGGAGTTCTTGCAGACGGGTCTGCACTTCAGAAGGATTCGCTTGCAGTTGTTCGAGTTCAAGCGCCAACATTGCGAGTCTTTGGTTGATGTCGTCGTGAAGCTCTCTCCCGATTCGCGTACGTTCTTGCTCTTGTGCCTTGATCAACTTCTCTCTCATGGCCGCAACGGCCTCTTCCGCGAGCCTGCGGTCGGTCACATCCATGTTGACGCCTACCATTCGCAAGGGCTCACCAGACTCATTCATAAAAACCTGCCAGCGGCCTACGATCCAATGAACACTGCCGTCAGGCCAGACCACGCGCCATTCTGCATTGGTCGGCTCTCCCGTTTTGAATGCCGAGTCGACCATCTCAACGACTCCCGCGAGATCATCGCGGTGAATCAGATTTTCGAAAGCCTGCTGTGTTCCACCGAAGCCGCCCACCGGCAAACCGTACATTGTCTCCAGTTCTGGCGTCCAAATATTCACCCCAGTCCGGATATTCCACTCAAAAGTTCCCATGCGGGCGGCCTGTTGCGCCAATCGCAGCCTCTCCTCGCTGGCGTGTACTACCTGCTCGGCCTCTAGCCTTGCCTCCAGAGCTCCCTGCTCGCGAACACTCTGCTCTCGCTCACGCTGCGCTTGCTCCCTTTCTGCAATTACCGAGGCCAGTGTAATACCCGTCACTGAAAGCACGGCAAAGAACGCATCCAGCAGAACAGCGTTTGTGAATGGAGTGCTAGCGGCGAAAGGGCCTGAGCCCAATGCTGTCTCTACAGTCGCAATTGTGGCAATCAAGAGAACTGACAACCCGGCTCCCGTCACTCCAAAACGGACCGCTGCCCACATTACAAATGGCAGCACCGCGAAAGCCAAAACGTGCAGCCTTACCGGGATGAGACCCGGATCGCCAAAAATTAGGAAGCATGCGGCTGTGAGTAGAACGAAAAGAACGGCAAGTTCTGTGATGCGTGCCTGGTCCCGAATTCGCAACAATCTGGGGAGCGTTAACGCGACCGGCGTTACCAGAAGCACCCCTGTGGCGTCGCCCAACCAATAAATCAGCCATGCAGAGCCCAGTCCGGAGTACGCATGTACTTGTGTTGCGTAGAGAACCGATGTTCCGACTGATGCGCTCACCAGGGCGCTGCCTAGCGCGCCCAACACGACTAGTGCGAGTGCATCACGCAAGCGCGATAGAGATTTGTCAAAATTGGCAACGCGCTGGAGAAGAAAAGCACCACTGAAAGCAGCTAGTGTGGCTCCGGCAGCTTGGCCGAGAGCCGCCAAGTGAGTAACGGGACTAAAGAATGCAATCAAAAAAGCCCCTGACGCAACGGCAGGCCATACGCGATACCCACACACCAGGAACGCAGCCAGCGCAATCCCGTACGCAGGCCATACGGGGCCAAGGTTGCTACTTCTAATATTCGTGGTAGCTTGGCCAAGCTTGCCTGCAATGCAATAAGCGACGAGGAAGACTGTGAACTGGACAAGGTAGGAATCTCGGAAAGTTGACCATCCCAATCGAGCGTCGCTAGCTTGGGCGCCGCTGCTCGCTTTCTTGAAGAGTCCTCGTTGCAAGATGCTGGACCAGTTTAAGGACT
>QIAI01000435.1 GCA_003224995.1 Acidobacteriota bacterium | reverse complement strand
AACCGAAGACATCCTTACCGGCTGATATCCGTATTTAGCGGCTCTGGCAAAACCCTTCGCTTTGCCTCCGTGGCAGCGCAGACATGTCTGGAACTGGTACTGCGCCGGACGAACAATCGTCACACCATCTTTCTCGCTGACGCCCCACACTTCCTTCTGAGATGCCTGCAGCAAAGGCGCGGCTACCGTCGCGCTTCCACCTGACCCAATCGCATGCGGCTCGTGACAATCGGTACATCCGGTTTGTCCCGTAGCGTTGCGAGTCGCCGAGACCGCATTCTGGTTGTGCGCCGAAGCCTGCACGTTCGCTTGGCTAGCACCCGTCGAGATCGGATGCCCTACCTTAGCGTATTCGGCGGCGATATTGAGACGGGCCATCGCCTTTACGGGACCAACCAGGCCGGGTGGCATGGCGGTCGTACGCGTGAATGGATTCGCAGTCGCCACCGTTGCGGCTCCGCTCATTCCACCGGCATGGCAGTTCAGGCACACCTGGTCGCCTGCTCCGCGCAACAGCCAGCTGGCTCCAGCGGCATTGTGATCGGTGTGGCAGGAAAAGCACGCATTCGCGTTCAGAGTCGGATAAGGCATGTTCTGCACCGTGGTGCCATTGATCGCGTGGATGCTCGTAGTCCATCCCGCCAGCGGATTGGTCTGATTCTGCACCACCCGGTTCGGATCGTGACACGCCAGGCACATCGCGCCGTTCACGCCATTTGTGGCGAGGAATTTTTTGGCGGTGGGATCCTTCGCCTCCACGTGCGGATTGTGACAGGAGGTGCACTCCACGCTGCCATTGACCAGCTTGATCGCCCCGGTGATATCCGCAGTTTGGCCATTGCTTGATAGCGTGGCCACCAGGCTGGGCGCATCCTTCAGCGGCGTCATCACACTTACGGGATGCGAGGACTGGAGATTATCCTTGAATATATCGCTGGGATACATCTTGCCCATGGTCGCGACTTGGCCTGAAACCAACGTTTGCCCGACCGCCACGGTTCCGTCATGACAGCTAAGACATAAATTGTAAGGCTGCCGGGTGAGCGACTGGTTCCACAGCGCCTTGCCTGACGCGAGCCCCGAATGGGGAGCGTGGCAGTAGGTGCATGAGCCCGGTCGAGCTCCCGTAATCGGCGACGTGCTGCCCGGCGAGAGATCGTGCATGCCAATCACGTCTCCGGTAATCTGCGCAAATAAGGTTGCCTTGACCAACAGGATGCACGCGAATAGGAGCTTCACTTTCACTGGCTTCCCCCCGCGCGAGACCACTTGCCCACTCCGTAGTAATGAAAAATCTGGATTCGCCGGTTAAAAGAATCGACCACAAAGATCCGGTCTTGCGAATCGATCGATAGCCCGGTCGGCAGCTGAAACTCTCCCGCTTCCGTGCCCTTGTTTCCGAAGTAATAAAGCAGGTCGCCCTGCCGGTTGAAGACTTGCACCGTGCCCCAGAGCCCGTCCACGACGTACAGATCGCCTTCAGAATCGACTCCGATCCCCTTTGGCCGGAACATCGTGCCAGTGCTGTCGCCGATCCCTCCAATCGCGAATCGGAACTGTCCCGAACGGTCGAGCACCTGTACCCGAAAATTCATGGCATCGACCACGATCAGATTGTCACCGTCCAGTCGCAGTTCGGTGGGGTAGTTGAATTCGCCTTCTCCCTGCCCGTTCTTCCCGAACGTCTGCAGAACCGATCCCTCCATGTCGAGCATGAAGATCTTGTCCCGCAAAGTGTCCGTGACATAGATCCGCTGCGTCTTGGAATCCACTGCGATCCCGGTGGGCCGCTTGAAGTAGCCTTCTCCGCCTTTCAGGCTGCCAATGACGCGCTGGTACTTACCATTCGCGTCAAACACGAAAACCTTCCCGGCTTCCGAATCCGTGACATAAATGTTGTCGCTCGCATCCACCGCAACACACTGCGGAGCGAGAATGGGATATTTCGTGTCTTCCGAACGAGAGAGGAATTTGTACTTCTTGTCGGCAAAGTCGAAAACGTGAACTCCGATGGCGCCCGGGTCACTCACAATCACCCGGCCTCGGGAATCGGTGACCACGCTGTATGGCCGCACCATGCTGTGGAAGTCCGGTTCGCCCGCGACGAAATCGACCAGCCGCGACCAAAAGCCGCGTTTAGGTTTCACCTCGTTCTCTGAACTGAAGCTGCGCTCGTACGTCAGCTTGCGGCCGCCCTCGAGTTGCAGATCCGGCGGAGCCTGCGTCTTGGCAACCGGCTTGGTGGGCTTGAACGCCGCTGCCAGAAAAACCATCAGCAACAACGTCGCAATTTGTAGGCTCTTACGCAATGCCGGCTCCATCTTTAAAAGAAATTGAATGAACGTGTGAAGCCCACGAAAAATGAGTTCACGTTGGCCGCCGGCAATCCCGACGCGCTGAAACCCTGCAGCAAGCGTCCGTACCCTGCAGAGAATGTCAGCTTTCTGATCTGATAATTGAGGTTTCCGTTGATTTGCTCGTTATCGTTCCAGGAAGCCACTCCGCCCGTCGAAGTGTTGCTCCTCGCCTTCGAGAAGCTTGCTCCCAGTGAAAGTCTGCGAACCGGACTTGCGCCGAGTGAGAATGAGTAGCTGTGGCCACCATACAAGAGGATCCATTCGGGGGGTATCACGCCCGGGGGAACGCCTGGAGGCAGCGGGTTCAGGCCGGCCGCGCCTAGCAATCCGAAGCCATCGGATTTGGCATAACTGCCGCTAAAAGTGTAGTGATGCAATCCCAGGCTCGTGGAGTAGCTTTGGCTGCTGTTTCCCGTGTCCGGTTGTGCGGTCAAAGCACTTCGCGATCCCGCAGCGCTCGCGCTCCAAACCATGTGTCCGTTCCAGAAACGTCGCCGGACGTTGCCCGTATACACGTAGAAGGAATTCGTATAAGTAATCAGGTAGGCTTGCACGTTTTGCGCATAGGTAAAATCACCGCTCACGTTCCAACCCCGAATGGCTCGACTGAATGCCAGATTCGTCGACAAGCCAATCGAATTCCCATTGCTGTAGTCGCCATTATTGTCGGTCACATTCGCCGACGCGCTCAAAAACCCACCCAGCACCCCAGTGGAATAGGTCATACCACCGCCGAAGCTATTCGCGCCGTAAGTGCTTCCCAGGTAGGTCTGTTGCCGGCGCTGCGCATCCGCTTCCACCTGCACGCCATGACCTACAACGTAGTTCGCAATCCCGTTGAGCGAAAACGCATTGGAGCTCATCGACGATTGGTAAACTCCGCCCACCGTGGAGGTCGCACCGACGCTGCCAGTGGCTGCGCCCGTGCCGCCAGGCAAAACCGACTGGTACAACGCGCCCGTGAGACTGTCGGTATAAGATGTTCCCACTGAAAGGCTTAGTTTTTGGGTAGGGTTAATCCCCGCGTTTGCATTCAGTGTGTCGACCGTGCCGTGGTAGCCGGACCCGAGATAGTTGGAATTGATATAGGACCGGCTGAACGAAGATCCAAAAGAACCGTGCATTGGCAGCAGGTGCGAAGCGCTGAACGTGAATGAGTTGTTGTCGGAGTGAACCTCTTGCACGGTTTGCGGACCAAACACCAGCGGAATCTTCGATTCGGAATTCCCGATGTTGTAACCCGCGCTCAGATTGAAGCCTGCGATCATATACCCGGATCGCAATGCCAGGTTGCGGTAGATATTACTCCCATTCAGGTCTGCGCCGGGTACCGAATACTTGCTGTGACCATCGGTGAAGTTCGCGGTCAGGGTTGGCCAGTCCGGGACAAACGCGCCCCACCCGATGTTGAAACCTTGGCCGTTGCTGTTAGTGGTGTAGTTTTGTTGTCCCGGCAGATTGAGAATCCCCGTACTGTTCCATGATTTCGAAAACCCAACCGATCCAG
>QIAI01000454.1 GCA_003224995.1 Acidobacteriota bacterium | reverse complement strand
CGCTGTCATTGGCTGGAATGTTTTGATTGATGTCCCGGATGCCCACGAGGTTCGAGCCGTGATTGCCGACGTAAGCGACTTCCAGCGATAAGTTGTTGGTGAAGGCGTGCTGGACATTGATATTCCAGCTCCACACGTATGGGGTGCGTAAGCCCTGATCCATTCCCAGAACGCTGCATGGATTGTCGTGGCAGTTCAGCGGAGTTGTGGGAAACACGGTTCCGGGGACACCCGTGATTGCAGGGTCCCAGTTCAAGCTGGAGCCGGGGAAGTTGACGGTACCGACAGCGATGGAACCGCCCGCGGTACCGCCGCTGCCATCAATGATGGCGCCCGTCGGAATTGTGCTGATGCCCAGGGAGTTGTTCAAAGCAAGGAAGGATTCCCAGTTCAGGGTCTCGTAGATCAGGGCTACTCCACCGCGGAGGACGGTTTTTCCATTGCCGGAAGGATCCCATGCAAAACCTAGCCGGGGCGCGAAGTTATTGTGATCTCCGCCGTAAGGGGCGCTGATTCCCTTGCCAACCTGAAGCAAGCCCTTCGTCGTATCAAAATTGCCGAGAAGATTGTGCTGATCTTTAACGACGGTATTCAGTTCATAGCGTAGCCCGAGGTTGAGCGTAAGATTTTTGGTGATGCGCCAGTCATCTTGTGCGAAAGCGGCGTATCCCCAGTTGGAAAGATGTCGGGTGGGGTCGCCGACCAACTGGCTGCCCTTGTCAGGCACGCCGGCGAAAAAATCTTCGAGAGAGGTTGCGCCCGGAAAGACGTCGTTCACTCCAAATCCAAACTTGATTCTGCCGCGGACACCGCCGTAGGCGCCGCCGTTAAAGCTGTCACGATGAATCTCGCCGCCGAACTTCATCGCGTGCTGGCCACGGGTGTACGAAATGTGATCAACAAACTGGAACCGCGTATCCGGTCCCTGCACCTTGGGCCAGTTGAATCCTCCCAATTCCTGAGGAAAAATGTAAAACGGTGCAATGTTGATGCGTGGCAATCCGCCGTAAAGGGGGTTGGTGACGCCGGTATCCAGACCGTACGAAGAGGCGGATACGCCGTGGTCGGCGGTGAACGTCGGCTGGTACAGGCGGTTGTATCCGAAGCGCGCTTCATTGACCAGCCTGGAACTTGCGATGAAGGTCCAGTTTACGCCGACCACCTGAGCGCGGGTGTGTATCTTAGTGAGCCATTTGGTTTGCAATTGGCTGGCGTCGGAAACCGTTCCTGAGTTATTGCCAAAGAAGTAGCGTCCGCTGATCACATTGTGATCATTGAAATGGTCATCGATCTTGAACACTGCGTTGTCAGCAGAGACATTGTTCGGAAGGCCGAAGGTAATGAGGGTCGGGTCCGCCGGGTTCGTGCCCAGATTGGTAGGAAAACCAGTGCCGTCGCAACTAGGTGTTGGCCCAGCTTTGCAGCCACCCACCTGCAGGCTCACCGCGCTGACAGGAACATTCGCAGTTTGCAAGGCAGTGATGGCGTCTATCAGGCTGTTCGAGGGATCCCCGCCCAGTGAAACTGTCGTTGGCGTCGAGATTTGTCCGGTGTTTCCGACCGAGTAGCGCTGTCCTTCATACCCTCCGAAAAAGAACAACCGATCTTTGAGAATGGGCCCGCCGATGGTGCCCCCGAACTGTTCCAGATTCCTGGGCTGTTTCGGAGTGCCCACCGGGTTGAAGTAGTTGCGAGCATCGAGAGGAGTGTCGCGGCCAAAAGCGTACCCGGTGCCATGCAAGCCATTGGTACCCGATTTCAATCCAACGTTCACGATGGAACCGGGTTTCCAGCCGTATTCGGCCGGCGGATTCTGCTGAAGATTAAATTCCTGAATCGAGTCCACCGGCAGGATGGTGGCGGAGTCGCCCGCGATGCCGGCGCCATTGATGATGCTCTGGCCGGAAAAGGGCTCGCTGTTGAACAGGCCGTCGATGAGGTAGGCATTGTCTTCGGCGCGCAGGCCGTTGCTGCTGGTCGTGGAGAAGCCGCCGCCCGGATACCGCACAACACCTGGGCGCAGTTGCAGCAGATTTTCGTAGTTCCGGCCGTTCAGCGGGAGTTCGTTGATTTCGCGATTGCTCAACGTGCCGCCAAGGGTGGAGGATGTCGTGTTCAGAAGCGGAACTTCTTCCGTGACCACTACGGTTTCGCTGGCCGAGCCGGGTGGCAGCGTGACATCAACGGCGGCGTCCTGGGCGACTTCGATGGTGATATTAACGCGCTCAACCGTTTTGAAGCCTTTGGCTTCAGCGCGAACCTTGTAGACGCCGGGTAGGAGATTGGGGGCAACATAAGCCCCGGAGTCGTCGGCGGTCAGGTTGCGGGTGGTGCCTCGCTGCGTGTCCGTGATCGTGATGGTCGCGCCGGGGAGGGCTGCGCCGGTCGAATCCGTGACCGTTCCGAGGATCCTTCCATTCACGGATTGGGAAAACGCGATCGCGGACAGAAGGAAGGTGGTCAGGGTGATACCTAAGACCCGCATGCCTTTGAACGGGGAATGCATTGGGACCTCCGAGAAACAGATTACCTTGCGCGTGGTCCGACAGCTGTACCACCATACTCAAGCCTAAGTCAAGAAATTTTCGGGTTTCCCCCATTGCTTGACGAGATACTTGCACCCGGTGGTATTGTGGTCGGACCAGTTCGGGATGCGTTTTCACACCCACGCCTGTGATGTGCTCGCGTCGGCAAAATCCCCGGGTCTGGGAGACCCTAACCAACATGGCAATTGCGACCGTCAATCCGACAACCGGAGAAGTAGTTAAGACCTTCAAGCCGCTCAGCGATGCCGCTTTAGAAGAAAA
>QIAI01000453.1 GCA_003224995.1 Acidobacteriota bacterium | reverse complement strand
TTGCCTGCTCGAATTCCGGCGTGAGCATGTGATCGGCGTAGTTGCGGAAACTTGTGCTTCGCAGCGCAATATTGGGCGAATCGTCACGAATTTTCTTCCTATAGCCGCCCAGGGATTTCATCCAGACATATCGAATGTCAGCGCGTGGCAGCGCGGTCTCGAGGGATTCGCGATTGAAATGCGGCAAGCGCCGCGATACCGGAAAAGAACGGATGTCAACCAAGGTTTGAATTCCGTGAGTTTGCAAGACGGAAATAAGTTCTTCGAGGCTGCGAGTGGAATGACCGATGGTGTAAAGCGTGGACATTTCAGGGAAACCACTCGGCTGTTCGCCGCCAGCCACGCGGCACTTGGAGTACATGCGGCTGCTACCACCTCAACCGGTTATTTTTCATGATAACGGAGGAGCCCAGCTACGCGGGATCGGCTTGAGCGCGGAGTGTAGCGACGATCGCGTCATCCTGTTCGGGAAACACCGTTCGAAGGTCGAGGAGCACGCGATCATCCTGCACGCGGGCGATCACCGGCGGATCAGCACCTCGTAAGCGACTCAGCAATTCGTCAGGCCGCAGCTTTTTGACGGTGATTGCCAACAGGCGCGTGGGGAGAGTGGCGGAAGGAGCAGCGCCACCGCCGATGACCGATTCCCCATCGATCAGCTCAATTTGGAATTGCGGCGAGGTGCGCAATGCGCGCCCGACCGCTTCGGCGCGCATGGAGATGGAGTCCTTGGTCAAGCGCATCATCCGCAACGCGGGAATCGCGTCGTGCTCGCCTTTCACATACGCCAGCAGGGTCGCCTCCAGCGCCGCGTAAGTAAGCTTATCGACACGCAGGGCACGGAACAGCGAGTTGGAACGCATGCGGCGAATCAGATCGGCGCGACCGGTGAGCATGCCCGCCTGCGGACCGCCAAGCAGTTTGTCTCCGCTATACGTCACGACGTCCACCCCGGCCCGGAGGCTCTCAGCCACTCCAGTTTCCCCGCTGATGCCGATGGAACGAAGATCGAAAATCGCCCCGCTGCCCAGATCCTCAACCAAGGGGATGCTGCGCTCACGCGCGAGGGTAACCAGTTCCTGAAGAGAGGGCTGCTCGGTAAAGCCGGTGATCTGAAAGTTCGACCGATGCACCCGCAGAAGAACCCGCGTATTGTCGCTGATCGCCTTCTCGTAATCGCTGATGCGGGTGCGGTTGGTGGTACCTACTTCGCGCAAGACGCCATTGGACTGCTGCATCACATCCGGGATGCGGAAGGAACCGCCGATCTCCACCAACTCTCCGCGAGAGACAATGACTTCACCGCCGGCGGCCAGGGTGTTCAGGGCAAGCCACACTGCGGCCGCGTTGTTGTTGAGGACGATGCTCGATATTGGGTATTTTTCGCCGTTGACAGCTTCGCCGTGAAACAGCTGCCGGAATAGCCGATCGACATGCGAATCGCGTTCCCCGCGCTCTCCGGTGTTGAGGTCGAATTCGAGATTGGAGTAGCGACCTGCGGCATGGCCAATTTGCTCAATCGCGGAGCGGGCAATGGGGGCGCGCCCTAGATTGGTGTGCAGGATGACTCCCGTGGCATTGATGACGGGCCGAAGCGCGTATCCGAGGGAGATTCGGATTTCGCGTTCCATGGCGGGGACCAGACCGGCCAGGGCGAGATCGATGGCGGAAGAGTCGAGGTGACCCGTGCTGATTTCATGGCGAAGTCGTTCCAGAACCACCCGGGCAGCATTCGTAACTGCGGGACGGCCATCTCGCGCAATGAGAGGTGCCAGGTGAGGCCCGCGCACGAACTCATCCAAAGAGGGCAACTTCCGGTACAGGTCGGACTTGGAACTCAGGGACATCCGCGCACGATTATCCCACGCAGCTAGGAACGGCGGCATCCTGTCGGCTATCGCAGCGTCCGGGAAATCTTAAACCGCGGAGTTCGCTGAGAACGGCCGCAGAGGGCGCGGAGCGAGGTGATAAGGAAGCGAGCGGAAGGAACCGTCGTAGCGTACAGGCCCCAGACTCACCACAAACGATTAAGGACGACGCTTGTGATAGATAGCGAATTCGAAGCCAGAATTGGGCGGAAACAGTTCAGAGATTTTCCTTAGCCGCTCCGCCATCGCAGAAGCCGCCAGAAGCGGATAATCGCGTTCCCGCAGGTCGTAGTAATCGACATCCAAATAGAGCGACAGCAGGTAAATCGAGATCGAGTCGGCGAACGCGGCAGCGAAGAATTCGTTTTTGTACTTTTCGGTGTCCGACCCCGGCCCGGTAGCGCCCTTCCGTGCTTCCCAGGCATCCAGGGAAGTCTCGCCGCGCACGCCGTTTTCCACCTGCTTCCAGGCGAGATCGGCGAACGCTTGCGAAACCCCGATCCGCTCCACAATGGCGTGCCCCACGTTGATGTAGAACTCGAAGGCGACCGAGAACTTATCGTCCATGAGTCGCGTAGAGATGAAGACGCACTGCGCATCCCCGAGATTCAGGTTGCGATGGCAAACGGCACTGTCGCTGAGCACGACGTCATAGCGGTCAGCGATGACAGTATCCTCGCCTTGGCTAACCGTAAGCGGGACAAAGTAGTACGCCTTGCGCTCAAGGGCGGCCGCTGCGCTGCGCGGCACAGCCGCGACCATGCGCTCCAGGTCGCCTTCAGCGATCGTGACCTCGCCCGAACTGGCATAGCAGACGCCATTGGACGCCTGCGACACGGGAGTTTGACGGACCACTTCCGCTGGGGTCCGCGTAAAG
>QIAI01000452.1 GCA_003224995.1 Acidobacteriota bacterium | reverse complement strand
CGCTCGCTCCCCTGACCACCACTTCGAGTTCCGTGAACTGATGCGCAACTTCTTCCAACTCGGTGTGCTGATGCTGGCTGTAGTCCTCGCGAATTCATGCCGTCGGGAAGACCGCATCCTGCGCCAGCCTCCGCCTGCAAACGACACATTGAACACCGTACAAATCAGCGGACTGAATCCAGGCGCGAATTCGATTCCTACTCCACCCAGCTCCAACATGTATGAGGAGAGCGCCTACGCGGTGTCTGAGGGACAAAAGCTTTTTGAGGAGTACAACTGCGTCGGATGTCATGCCCATGGCGGTGGTGGCATCGGGCCTCCGCTGATGGACAAAGCCTGGATTTACGGAAGCGAGCCCGGAAATATCTTTGCCACGATCATGCAGGGTAGACCGAATGGCATGCCTTCGTTCCGCAATCGCATTCCTCAATATCAAGTCTGGGAGATTGTGGCTTATGTTCGCTCCCTCAGCGGCCAGCTTCCCAAAGGGGTGTCACCCTCGCGTAGCGATGAAATGAATGTCAAGCCGTCGGAATCGTCTACACCGAAGCAAACTCCGACGGGGATCACGGGCGTTCCGGAGCAGCCCAAGTGATGCTGTCATCGATTTTCGCGTGGCGCTGGCTGGCTCAGGCCATGCCGCTCGAGCCTGGACATCACTCGGTATTGCATCCTGCCGCCCCGCAAGCCGGCCATATCGAGTGGCTGTACTGGTTGATTTTCTGGATTCTGTTTTCGGTATTTGTTCTGATGATTGCCGCATTTGGTCGGGCTGGCGCCAAGGCTCGCGTGCGGGGAGATCGTGCCTTTCCCATCATCGAAGATGAAGAAGGAGACCGACGGGCCAGTTGGGCGGTCGGGACCGCTCTCGGTGTCACGGTAGTGACTCTGTTTGTGGTTCTCGTGCTGAGTGTCGTCACAGGTAAGCGGGTGGAGGGATTGACCTCAAAGAATCCCGTGACCATCCAGATCACCGCACGCCAGTGGTGGTGGGAGGTGACCTACCCGAATTCACAGGCCGATCAGACCATCACCACGGCCAATGAAATTCATATTCCAACCGGGACTCCAGTTGTCGTCCTGACCAACTCCAAGGATGTGATTCACAGTTTTTGGGCGCCCAACATTACTGGAAAACGAGATCTCTTGCCGGGATACTCCTCTGCTTTCTGGTTCGAAGTAGACAAGCCGGGAATTTATCACGGGCAGTGCGCGGAGTTTTGCGGACTGCAGCATGCTCACATGGGGTTCTCCATAATTGCCGAGTCGAACGATAACTTTCAGGCCTGGCAGCAGCAGCAATTGAAACCGGCGGCTGACCCGCAGACTGCCGAGGCGATCCGTGGACGCCAGGTGTTCCTTCAGAATGCGTGCCTGATGTGTCACACGATTCGTGGTACCGATGCCGGTTCGCACCTCGGGCCTGACTTGACCCATATCGCTAGCCGAAACATGATTGCCGCTGAAACCCTCCCCAACACCTCAGGAACACTGGCTGGCTGGATCGTTGATCCACAACGCATCAAACCCGGGGCGCGGATGTCGCCCAACCCGCTGGCGCCCGATGATCTTCAGGCGTTGGTCACATATCTTCGAGGTCTTCAGTAGGGAGCGAACCGTTGTCGGTTGCAGAACCCATTGTCGCGAATGATCAGGATACGGGGCAGTCGGACCTCGCGCATCGTCTTGCGCGCACCTGGAGCCAGCCCGGAGGGTTCTGGGGATGGTTTTGCAATACGCACCATACCAACATCGGGATCCGTTTCATGGTCACCGCCTTTATCTTCTTCTTGTTGGGCGGCGTACTGGCGGCAATGATCCGGCTTCAACTGATCCGCCCGGAAAACTCCCGCATGGGACCCGATCTTTACAACCAGGTCTTCACCATGCACGGCAGCACGATGATCTTCTTGTTCGCCGTGCCGATGATGTTCCAGGGATTCGGCGTCTACGTCGTTCCCTTGATGTGCGGAGCCCGCAACATCGCCTTTCCTCGGCTGAATGCATTCAGCTACTACCTCTATGTCGGCGGCGCCCTTGTCTTGTGGGGCGGCCTCCTGACGAATACTGGGCCTGACGTCGGTTGGTTTGCTTACGTGCCGCTGTCCGGACCGCAATATTCACCGGGACACCGCGCCGACATCTGGTCGCAGATGATCACGTTTACTGAAGTGTCCGCCCTGGGTGTGGCCATTTGCCTGGCCACCACCATCCTGCGACATCGCGCGCCCGGAATGACGTTGAATCGCATGCCGATTCTGCTCTGGGAAAAGCTCGTGATCTCGCTCGCTGTCATCTTTGCGATGCCTGCAGTAATGGTAGCGAGCGGCTTGCTCTTATTGGATCGTCTCGTGGGCACCCATTTCTTTAATCCTGCCGAAGGCGGAGATGTTCTGCTTTACCAGCACCTGTTTTGGTTCTTCGGTCATCCTGAGGTTTACATCATCTTTCTTCCGGGCGCGTCCATCATCTCGACGCTTGTCGAGTGTTTTTCACGGCGGCGGATTTTCGGCTACACCCCGATCGTCGTCTCGGTCGTCGCCACCGGCTTTATCGGTTTCACTGCTGCGAGCCTCATGATCGTAATTCCGACGGGAACCCAATTCTTTTGCTGGGTGGTCACCCTCTGGACTGGAAGGCTCCAGCTTCGACTTCCCATGCTCTGGTCCTTTGGATTTTTCTTTGTCTTTCTCATCGGCGGATTGTCCGGTGTCATGCTGGCGTCCGTACCTGTCGATTTGCAGGTGCACGACACCTACTTTGTCGTTGCCCACTTCCACTATGTTCTCATCGGTGGCGCGCTGTTTCCCATGTTCGCAGGCATCTATTTCTGGTTCCCAAAGATGGCTGGCAGGATGCTAAGCGCGAGGTTAGGAGTGTGGCATTTCTGGCTCTTCTTCCTCGGATTTAACCTGACATTTTTCACCATGCATTTTCTTGGCTTGCGAGGTATGCCGCGCCGGGTCTACACCTACAGCCCTGATATGCACTGGCAATGGCTCAATGTGCTTGCGTCCCTTGGCGTGGTTTTCATGACGGCCGGGTTACTGGTCTTCCTCGCCAATGTTTTCCGCAGCCTGCGCAACGGGGAAATCGCCGGGAACAACCCGTGGGCCGATGCCGGACTGGAATGGTCGGTGTCTTCGCCGCCTCCTGCCTACAACTTCCTTCACGTCCCGACGGTCAGTGGCCGGGATCCCTTGTGGGAGGACCCGCCAGACCAGCCAATCGTGGTCGGCCTGCGCGACGACATTCGCGAGACTCTGGTGACTCACAGCCTGGATGCGGAGCCCCAGCACAAAGATGAAGATCCGGGTCCGAGCCTCTGGCCATTTTTAACCGCGCTCATGGTTTCCGCCACTTTTGTGGGATCGATCTTTACCCCATGGGCAGTTCCCATCGGAGCGGTGCCAGTGACCGTAACCCTGATTGGATGGCTTTGGCCCCGGGGACCATCGCCGGCACCCCGGCCCAGTGGTGAATCATGGGCCCAATAAACGAACCAATTCGACCGATGACCCTCGATGTCTCAGGTTTGCCGAGCGTAGCGTTTGGCCATCGCAATACGACATGGCTCGCCAACGTCTTCTATATGGCGATAGAGGGCATGATGTTTGCCCTGATGTTCGCAACCTACTTCTATTTGCGAACCCGATCCACCGATTGGCCTCCCGGACATTTGCCGCCCGCAATCCGGTACGGTGCGCTCAACGCGGTAGTGTTTCTGCTGAGCATTGCTCCGGCTTGGTGGGTGAGAAGACGGGCTCCCGATGGCGATCGTCGAGCCGTCCGGAATGGCTTACTCGTTCTCTCCTTGTTTGCCCTGGCGGCGACAGCGTTCCGCGTTCTCGAGTTCACAACCTTAAACTGCCGCTGGTCTGACGATGCCTATTCGTCCACCATTTGGGTCCTGATCGGAATGCACTCAGGACATCTCGTGACAGAACTGATCGAAACTCTGGTTCTGCTGGCTATCTCGTTCACGCCAAAAATGGAGGGAACTCGTCTGGCTGACGCCGCCATCAATTCTGACTATTGGTATTTCGTCGCAGTTACCGGTTGGATGGTCGACTTCTTGATTTATGGAACCACTCGTTTTTTGTGAGGTCTCGAATGGCGCGTTCTGAACAGA
>QIAI01000451.1 GCA_003224995.1 Acidobacteriota bacterium | reverse complement strand
GGCAAGGAATTCGTTGTGCCCGTCGCGGTTCCGTTGGCTAGATGGAATACCGTCACACCTTGCGATCGCAAAAGTGCAGCCCCGATGAGGCTTACGTCGCCGGTGGGCTTAGCCGATCCACTGCCCGGAGCTACCGCGATATTCACTTGTACAGCTGTACCGTGCACCACATTGGTTGGGGCGGGAGTAAGCGCTAGAGTGGTCGTCGTCGAATTAAAAGTGACCGAACTCCACGCATTGACCAGGTTGTTTACCTGCACCGAGCCAAGACCAGTGGCCAGATCATAGCCTGCGACCGCGGAGAACTGCGGGTTGCTTCCGCCGTAGCTGGTCTCACCGGGAACTGCATTGTTGCCCTTGGTCACATCGTTGAACGGACAGGAACTCGCTGGCGGAGCTGTGCTGCTGGAAGCGTTACACTGCGACAACGTCTCGGCATTAGCCAGGCGGTACAGAACGTAATTCGCCAGCCCGATGCGCGCATTCGGGTTTTGTTCGACCTGCCGCATCTTCTGATTCACCAGCGCCATGATCCCTGCAAATGATGGTGCCGAAGCAGAAGTCCCACCGATACCAATCAGAAAACCTCGCTGCGAGCAGGATCCGGCCAGACAGAGTAAGTAGGGATCGTGCAGCGCCGCAGTCAAAGAAACGTCGGGCACATCGCGGAAACCGTCGTTGGGAATGTGGAGATTGGGTCCCGATTGCCAGGCTGGTTTAGGCACGGAGGAACTGGGTCCTCCTCCGCCAGCGGCGATGTTGGCACTGTTGCCGCACGTCGCTGAGGTGCAGCTTTCATTCCAGACATTTTCGGGGATGTACTTCAGCGCCGTTACCGGTGTGCTGGTGCTCGAACTCCAGTAAGTGGACTGGCCGTTCTCGTTGAAGATAGTTCCGCCTACTGCGACGTTGTAAGGGGTAGACGCCACCGCACTGACAGAAACCGGACCGGCCGCCGTGGTCTCACTAAGATGGTCGCAACCGGCGGATCCGGTGTCCCCGGAAGACACCACATAGGTGATACCTTGTGCGGCGGCCTGCTGCGCCAACGCACTCAGGCCCGCCATTTCGGTACTGGTCGCGCCTGCTTCGCACGATCCGAAGCTCTCTGTCATCACTTCGGCCAGGTTGTTATCGATCGCGTAGAGTTCCGAAAGATCAACCCCATCCGTGGTATCTGTGCTGGCGGAGAGAACAAATAGAACGCTGGCTCCGGGCGCGATTGCGCCAGACCACGTTGCATCCAGAACAGCTTCCGCCTCTTCTCCCCCGCCTAAATTCCCGGGATCAGGTCCATTCAGAGAGACAGAAACATTGGGACCGGGCATCCCTAAAGCAGAGCGGAAATCGTAAATATCACCTAAGTTAAAGTTAGAACGTCCCAGCACGGCGATGTTCACGCCGGTGCCGTTAATTCCCGCCTGGTAGACCGGATTAATACCGTAGACCAGGGAAAAATCGCCGGGTGAAAGGAAATGCGTTCCCTTCGAACTTGTTGCAAGAGGTTTGCTCGAGCCCGCAGGATAGACAAGCGGGAAGTGCTCTTTGGATATTCGCAACATCGGCTTCTTAAAGAAGTTGTGCAGTGTCCACACGCCAGAAACCACCGGCATCAATGCCCCCGGCATCTGCGGGTCGCTGGCGTTTGCAAAGTGTGCTTCTCCAGACACCGAGTATTGGTGGATCACCGTATGGAACGCTTCCTGCACCATGGCGGCCGTGCCGGAAAACTCGATCACGCTTCTTCCCTTGCTGACTTGCTTGACCTGAAACCCGTGAGTCTGCAGCCATGATGTGACCGTCTGGACGTCAGCGTCGGCTGGGCCGAAGCGCTTGCCGAACTCTTCGGGCGTGAGCCATTTGTGATAGTTGGGAGAAGACTTGTCCTGTTGCTCGTCGAGCAGGCCCGAGAGCGCGGCGTCCTGCTCGGGACTGCGCTTCAGGACCAGCAGCATCCGATCCAGCGGCAGGGATGCCGGAGCCGCGCCGCGATCAAAGCGCGCAAGCGCCAGCGGGTGAGTATTGCCACGGAGGGTTGATAGCTGTGCGTCATCCACCGCCTGCATGATGCGCGGCTGGACCCGCACCTCTTGGCAGAAAGTAGTTTGGACAAATAGCAGGGAAAAAAGACACAGAAGCGTACGCGGCAGAGACGAAGGGCCTGGGCGCATATAACCTCGAAAGGAACCGGGGGTAACTTTCGCGAGCTTCTCGGACCCGAAAGCTCGCTTTTACAGGGTAGAACACCCCGCGGAGTTGCGATATTGCCTTGCATATAAAAGATCGTCAAGCAGATTGTTTTTGGGAATGAAATTTGGACTAAGCGGTCAGGCATGGGAACACGGGGTACTTATCCCAACTTATAGTCGGTTTCCGGGGGATTCCTCGCCGGAAGTTGCTCGTCCCAGCCGGCTTAGCGAGTAACAGGTAAGGCCAACAACCTCGGTAACCTGTATCAAAACTGCCACCCAGAGCAGAATACGTATCTTGTAGTCCAATTTCCGTCACTCGTCGCAAGGAAACGCGTCCATGATGGGCATTGCATCCCCTGGAATGTTGATGGCGCTCGGAGCCGTGGCGGTGCTGTTGCTTGCGCTACTGCTGAAGCTGCTCGGCGGAAAACCGAAGCGAGCCGAGAAGTGGGAGAAAGCCGAGATCATGAAGAAGTTGCTGGCTTTATCGGAGAGCGAGGCGAATCTCCGCCAGCCAGCCCCTGCCGTGCGCTTGCGTGCTCCCGCACCTCGACCGACAGGCCGTCCCAGCGCGGCGCATCTCAAAGCCAGTTCGAAAACTACGCTTCCGTCTCGCGCCAAGGCCAGATAGTCGCGACGGCAAACGAAACTT
>QIAI01000450.1:356-3214 GCA_003224995.1 Acidobacteriota bacterium | reverse complement strand
TCCCGAGTCGGTGAAGATCATCATACGCGGGGAGAAGCAACCGAACGTGACCGCGAAGGACTTCATCCTGAAAATCCTGAGCCTGGATTATGTCCGCAGCGGGAAGGCTCTGGCGAAAGTGATGGAGTACGCGGGGGATGCGATCGAAGCGCTGAGCGTGGACGAACGCGCCACCATGACGAATATGGCCGCGGAGATCGGCGGATTTACCGGAATTGTGGCTCCCGATGACAAGGTGGTGGAGTTCCTGGTGGAGCGACGCGGCATGAAGCGCGCCGATGCCGCGGAGTTGATACGAGGTCTGCAGAGCGATCGGGATGCCGAGTACGCAGAGGTCATCGAGTTGAATGCTGCGGAGATCGCGCCGATGGTGGCGACTCCGGGCGATCCGGGAAACGGCAAGTTCATCCGCGATCTGAATACTCCTGTTCCGGTGGAACTGGCGTACGGAGGAACCTGCACGGCGGGCAAGAATGAAGATATGGACATGTACGCCGAGGTGCTGGCTGACGCGCTGAAGCAGGGCAAGCGGGTGGCGGAGTCGGTGGAGTTCTATATCCAGTTTGGGTCGCAAGAGACGCGCAAGTATTGTATGGAGAAAGGCTACCTGGACATATTTCAAAAGGCGGGAGCGCGCGTGATTGAGCCGAGCTGCGGGGCTTGCATCAATGCGGGACCGGGAGTGTCGACGAGACCGGACCAGGTGGTAGTAAGCGCACAGAACCGGAATTTCCCTGGACGCAGCGGTCCGGGACAGATGTATCTCGCCAGCCCGCTGACCGTGGCGGCCAGCGCGGTGGCCGGATATATCGTGGAGTACCAACCCAGCCAGGCGCCGGAATTGGCCGGAAGCCGGGGCTGAGGTTCAACCGGAGTTTTGCTGAGACGACTGCAAAAGCAGGTCCTTCGCTTCGCTCAGGATGACCGGCGTTTGTGGAGGATAGCGATGCAGGCAAGTCTCAGCGCCGAGAGTTCCACGCTGTACCCTCAGCGTGATTCTTGTTAGAATCTGTGGTTCTTTTAAGAGCGCAGAGAGATTCAGGAGACAGAAATACCATGACCTATGTGATCGCAGAACCTTGCATCGGCACGAAAGACACCGCTTGCGTGGACGCGTGCCCGGTGGATTGCATCCACCCCAAGAAAGACGAACCCGCCTACGCGACTGAAGAATTGCTCTACATCGATCCAGTGGAGTGTATCGACTGCGGCGCATGCGTGCCGGTGTGCCCGGTGTCGGCGATCTTCGCCCTCGATGATCTGCCGGAGAAGTGGGCAGCGTTCACCGAGCGCAACGCGAAGTACTACGGGAGATAGGTGCGGGCTTCGAGCCCTGAGCTCCGAGCCTCGAGCTCCGAGCTTGCACGGCTCAGGATCTGACGGAGGCGCTCATCTCGAAGCGGGATGGGCGCCTTTTGCTTTGAGGCCGCAAATTGCGACCTCAAAAATCGGGCCTGAAGCGGCACAGGATCTGGCAGGCTGGGGCGCCTTGCCGGCAAACTTTGTTTTCGTATAAGTATCTTATAGCTAAGATTCTTCCAGGCTGACGTCTTCCGTCTCGATCCATTACAATCAAATTTAGTCTCTTGAGCTTCCATGGCACTGAAGGAGTCGGAAGCAATCGTCCTGCGTACGTACCCGCTGCGCGAGGCCGACCTGCTGGTTACCTTTTTCACGCGGATGGAAGGCAAGGTGCGCGGGGTAGCGCGCGCTGCCAAAAAATCGAGAAAGCGATTCGGTGGAGCGCTCGAGCCGTTGACTTTTGTGCGGGCCTTTTATGAGGACCGCGAGCGGCAAGAACTGGCCCGACTGGATGCGCTCGAGGTGCTGGAGTCTCCGCTGGCGAGTGAAGTGAGCTACCCGCGGGCGGTTGCGCTGGCTCACATTGCGGAACTGCTGGATGAGCTGCTGCCGGATCGCGAGGCGAATGACGCGGTCTTTCGGCTGACGCTTTCGGTGCTGGCGAGCCTGCGAGGTCCGGAGATCTGGATGCCGGTGACGTACTTCGAGCTCTGGATGACGCGGCTGGTAGGCTTTTTGCCGGATCTTTCCGAGTGCGTGATTTGCGGGAGAACGCTCAACGGCAGCCGTGCTTTTTTTCATGCGCTGGCGGACGGGCTGATGTGCCCGGAGGATAAGCGGCTGGCGTCCTCGGAGATTTCCAGCGAGTCGCGCGGGTTGGCGGCACAGATGTTTCGGGCTCCGGTGGAGAGCTTCGATGGGGCGGTGTGGAGCAAGGCGAAAGCGTCGGATTTACGGAAATTCCTGCTGCAGATCTTGGAGCGGCATCTCGAGCAGAAGCTGGTGACGGCTGGGATGCTGGAGAAGATTGGCTCTTAGCCGTTAGCACTTAGCCTTTAGCTTCTGCTTGGGTACAGGCATTTGTTTGAGGATGGAGGTAAACAGGCTTGTGAACTTTGGAACCTGCATACATAGTTAAGAGCCGCAAGCTCGCGAGCTCGCGGAAAAAGCAGGTCCTTCGCTTCGCTCAGGATGACAAGTAATTAGGCGAGCGAAAAGCAGGTCCTTCGCTTCGCTCAGAATGACAAGTAGTCAGGGATGACGACCAAGTCCAATCCGCCGACGTTTCAGGAGCTGATCCTGAAGCTGCAGACTTTTTGGGCGCAGCGCGGGTGCGTGCTGCAGCAGCCCTATGACGTCGAAGTTGGAGCGGGGACCATGGCGCCAGAGACGTTCCTGCGAGTGCTGGGGGCGCAACCGTTCAAGGTCGCTTACCTGCAGCCTTCACGGCGTCCGGCGGATGGGCGGTACGGGGAAAATCCCAACCGGCTGTTCAAACATACGCAATTGCAGGTCATTTTGAAGCCTCCGCCGGACGATGTGCAGGAAATGTATTT
>QIAI01000450.1:0-318 GCA_003224995.1 Acidobacteriota bacterium | reverse complement strand
TCCCCGACGCTGGGAGCGTGGGGAATTGGCTGGCAGGTGATGCTCGATGGTCTGGAGATTACGCAGTTCACGTATTTCCAACAATGCGGCGGGGTGGATTTGCTGCCCATTTCTGCCGAGCTGACTTACGGACTGGAGAGAATTGCGGCCTTCCTCCAGGATGTCGATTCGATTTATGACATCGTCTGGGCGCGCGATCCGATGACGGGGCATGCTACGACTTACGGGAACGTACGGTTGGCGGAAGAGCTGCAATTTTCCGTGTACAACTTTGAAGCCGCGGATGTGCCCAAAACGTGGCGCCATTTCGAGCTCTAC
>QIAI01000449.1 GCA_003224995.1 Acidobacteriota bacterium | reverse complement strand
TTTATTCCGGTGCTGGCCCGGGCCGCGGTCGCGGCCGGGGTCGATGGAATTTTCCTGGAAGTGCACGACAATCCGAAACAAGCCAAGTCCGACGGACCCAACGCGCTCGATTCGCGTAAACTACGGGGCGTTTTGAAGGAACTGCTGACGGTGCACAAAGGCCTTGCGAAGGTGCAAGCTACGCCTTGAATTGGAACGCAGGTGCTTGCTCACTGAGCAGGCGTGGGTTCGGAAAGCTATGTACATAGGTCACAAGGGGTTGCGAGCCACCCGGCTCGCATCTATCGCTCGGACTTCCTCCGAACAAGCGAAAATCCCACGTAGAACACGCCCGAATCGAACCCAGGGTTGAGGTGTGCCTGGTAGTGGTTCGACAGGTGATCGTATTTCCATCCCACGCTGAAGGAGCGCCCGGCGCGGGGAAAAAATTGCGCGCCAAAATTGATCGCGATGTTGTAGTTGAACTGCGATGCACCCTGCACCGGGACCTGCTGTTTGAAATAGAGGAATCCCAGGCTGCCGCCGGCGAACGGCTGAATTTTCTTATCACCAAAATTTGCCTGCACTCCGATGGGATTGGAGCCCGCGCCGTAAATCGTTGCCGCCGGGTTCACCAGCAGCTTTTTCCCATCGACGACAAATCGTTGCTTGGGCTGAAACTGGAGCGCAATGGGTACGATTTCCGCGACGTACTTGAGCGTCACAGGACGACTGCCCACCAGGGTGCGTGCGTATTGTAGGTTCACCAGAAAGAGCTGGTGATCTTTTATTGTCCCCTTGAACACAAAAGAAAACGGGGAGTAGCCGCTCCACAGCCCGAATTCATTCGCACCCTTGCGCAGAGGAGCAGAGGAACGAGAATGCTCCGAAGCCTGTGGACTCGCAGCGCTTGAAGGAGGACTGGACTGTGAAAGTACGCCCGAACACAGAACCAGAATGGCGAACAAGATCCCGCAGATTCTTCTGCTGAGGGTCCGCTTCTCTCGCGCGAAATAGAGGAACGTGTCCATTTTTTGGTGAGCGGGTAGACTACATCATCGGGTGGTCGGTGATGTCGCTAGCTGTGGGACTGAGTCCGGACCACAGGCGCCTCGCTGAATCTGATACCATCTCCGCCTCATCTGACGACTTAGTCATGCACACGTTCGTGGCCATCGCGGGTCTGTTGATTATCCTTACGGTCTTGCTCGATGCCTTCGAAACCATCGTGCTGCCGCGCAAAGTGCAGCGCGCGTTCCGACTGACATCCTGGTTTTACCGGCACACCTGGGTCCCGTGGGTGCGTTTGTCGCGCCTCATTCGGGTGAACAGCTGGCGGGAAAATTTCCTGGGATATTTCGGGCCGCTCTCGCTGATTCTGCTGCTGGTGTTCTGGGCGATCGGATTGATTTTCGGATTCGCCCTGCTGCAGTTCGGCTTCGGCCAACACGTTCGGTTGGGAAACGAGCCAATCAATTTTGGCGTCCTGCTGTATCACAGTGGAGAGACATTCTTCACGTTGGGGTATGGCGACATCACGCCAACCTCGCCCTTGGCGCGGACGCTGGCAGTAATGGAAGCCGGCATGGGATTCGCCTTCCTGGGCGTGGTGGTGGGATATTTGCCGGTCATCTATTCATCGTTCTCGAATCGCGAAAGGGAGATTTCCCTCCTCGACTCACGGGCGGGTTCTCCTCCTTCCGCCGGCGAACTGCTGGTCCGGCTGGGCTGCTGCCCGGATCCCATCGTGCTCGACAATATTTTTCGAGACTGGGAGCGCTGGTCGGCGGATTTGCTCTCCAGTCACATTTCATACCCAGTGCTTTCCTTCTTTCGTTCCCAGCACAGCAATCAATCCTGGCTTGCGGCGCTGACCACCATGCTCGATGTCACGTCTCTGGTGCTGGCGGGCATTGACGGTATTCCCAAAGAACAAGCAAAGCTGACGTTCGCGATGGCTCGGCATGCGGCGGTGGACCTGGCGCAGGTGGTAAACGCGCAGTACGATCCGCATGCGCCGGATCGCTTATCGGACGAGGAACTCGCAAAATTGAGAGAGGCATTGGCGGCGGCGGGAATGCGGCTTCGCCAGGACGAGGAAGCGGATGCCAAGCTGCGCAAGCTGCGTTCGTTATACGAACCGTATTGCGAGGGCCAGGCGCGCCGCTTGCTGCTTACTATCCCGGCATGGACCCAAGATGAAAAGAAGAAAGACAACTGGCAAAGTGGTCCTTGGGATCGTGCCATTCTGGCCAAGGGCCTGGGTGAGCGTGTGCATGTCATCGACGATCACTTCTGACCGCAATCCAACCATTTTGATAACATCCTTCCTTCCATGAAGCACACCGGGGAAAACGTGGTCCGGATTGAAGCCGAAGCGCTGCGCGCACTGGCCGATCGGATTGCGGGACCGATGGCGCAAGCTTTCGAACGCGCGTTGGACTTAATGGATGCATGCCGCGGCCGGGTAGTCGTGACCGGCATGGGGAAAAGCGGCATCATCGCGCGCAAGATCGCAGCGACTCTAAGTTCTATCGGAACACCCGCCCTGTTCATGCATCCCGTGGATGCGGTGCATGGGGATCTGGGCATGGTGGTGCGAGGAGACGTTGTGCTGGCACTATCGGCCAGCGGGGAAACGGAGGAGATTCTGCGCTTGCTGGCGACGATCAAGCGACTGCAGGTGCCGGTGATCAGCATGACCGGGGATGCGATTTTTGTAATGGGTGCGAAGGTGTGCGGCTCCAAGCTATCGACCCTGGCCGAAGCGGCCGAAGTCGCGCTCGATTGCTCGGTCGACCGGGAAGCATGTTCCCTGGGACTGGCGCCCACCGCTTCGACCACTACCATGCTGGCTCTCAAAAGCGCGGCTTCAAAGAAGAAGACTTTGCCAACCTGCATCCTGGCGGAAAGCTGGGCAAGAAATTGGCGCGGGTCGAATCCCTCATGCACAACGTGGACGCGGTACCTCAGGTGTCGCCCGGAACGCGCATGCCGGATGTCATCTACGAGATGTCGCGGAAGAAACTCGGAATGACCACAGTGGTGGAAGACGGCAGGCTGCTGGGCGTGATCAGCGATGGCGATTTAAGGCGTCTGCTGGAACGGCGGGGAAAAGATGCGTTGGATCTGACGGCCGGAGAATGTATGACGCGCGATCCCAAGACGATTGCGCCCCAGGAGTTCGCAGCTACTGCACTGGCGCTCATGGAAGAAAAGAAAATCACTTCGCTGGTGGTCGTCGGTGATGAACGTCATCTGCGAGGAGTTGTACACTTGCATGATTTGTGGGGAACGGAGATGGTGTAGAAAATTGGGTAATTGGGAAATTTGGTAATTTGGTAATTGGCAATTGGTAATTTGAAGCACCATATACGAAAAGTTTGAGGATCGGGAATTACTCAATTACACAATTTCCCAATACTCAATTTCTGGGGGAACTATGTATCACTACGACCCGGCGACCGCACTGGAAGAACTAAGTGAAGAGGCCACCCTGCCCAACCCGGTTCATCTGCGCGACATGATGCTGCGCAAGCGCCTCAAGCCCGAGGAGTCGCTGGAACTCAATCGAATGTTCACCGAGTACCAGAAGTTTTTCGGCGAGACGCAAAAGCTGGGCAAACAGATTCTGGGCGAATTAACAAAGTAAATCCCGATCAGATGGCTCGCAGCAGTTCCTCGTCGCGCGGCAAACTCAAAAATTTAAGAGTGGGTACGGGCTTGTGCCG
>QIAI01000448.1 GCA_003224995.1 Acidobacteriota bacterium | reverse complement strand
AGAATTAAAATCTGAAATCTAATGCTGAACCTGGTACAAAGCCGAACTCGCCACCAGATAGATCGCGTTGCGCACGCGCAAATTGTAATCATGCGTCGCCGAAACCGCAGTTACGATTTCCGCTTTCAAGGCCGCCGGCAAACGCCCATACAAAAACGCGCGATCCACCGCGTCCACTAGATCGGCGGGCGACCCGGCCAGCGCCAGCAGCGGCGTGAGATCAAACTGCGCGTCCCCGTTCAGCCCTTTCTCGATCAGATTGCGCACGACGTTCGCCCGCATCAACGCCGTTCCCGAACTCAATAGTTCAAACTCGGGCGCCAACACTCCGTTCGAGGTTCGATATAGCGGGGAGTAGTCGTTGAACACGCTCCCCGGATAGAACAACCTTTGTCCCAGGCTGGTGGGAAACCGTTCCAGCCGATTGTCCACGCGCACTGCCGCGCCCAGGCTCCTCATCATGGCGATCACCGCCAAAACCGGCTCGCGCCAGTGACCCGAACTCTGCGGCGCCGACGTCCGGTCGCCCGTCGCGAGAGCATGTTGACCTGATCCTAATAAGCCTTCGGATGTCAGTTCATCCGCAGCGCGTGCGGCGGGATCCAGCAAGATCTGCGTCACCACCGCTTTCAGATCGCCGCCGCTCGCAACAAACACCCCACTTACTCTGTGCAAATACTCCGGGCTGGGATCGCTCGTGACCAAGTGCTGAATCAAGCGCAACGAAACAAACGGTGCGGCATTCGGATGCACGCTCAAGGCACGCAGCACGTCATTCAAATCCCGTTCCGCCGGCTGACTCGCCGCCAGCTTCACTCGCCCGACAATCGTTTTTTCGCCAGTATCGTGATTGGCTTCGACCGCGATCATGAGCCCGTCGAAGTTCTCCGGATTGTGCCCCTTTTTGAGGTCCTTTCCCGGAAACGTCCATCCCGACAGCGCTCGCGCCGTATCCGTAATCGTGTTCTGGTCATAGGTCGGTCGTCCCGTCTCACTCCCATCGGCGTTCAATCCCACCGTCCCGATGCTGAACAACTGCATCAACTCCCGCGCATAATTTTCATTCGGCGAAGTCCCCGCACTTGCCTTGTCGTCATTCACTAAGTCGAGATAAACGCCCATGGTGGGACTCAGAGTGACAGCGCGCAGAACGTTGGCGTACGTCCCGAACGCATCCCGAAGAAGCATGTTCTGGTATGGAACCATCTGGCGCGGCTGTCCGGTCTTCAAGCCGGATACGACGAAGATCTGCGCGAGCGCGAAAGCCACTCGTTGCCGCAACTGATCCTTGCCCTCAATCGCGTGGACGAAGAACTCGCTCTGCTCATCCGTAAGATTGTCGGCAGTGCTGTCGGAAGCCTTGAAGAACGTGGCCGGAGTCGCAAACTGTTCTGCCAGCCAAGCTTCAAATCCCACCTCCTGCAAATGCGCGATGCTCTCCGGCGCAGGGCCCCATGACGCCTGTTCCAGAAAACGTCCAGCCGCTCGGTAGCTCACCTTGGGATTGTCCGGCCCCACGATTGCCGCCGCTGGAACCGAAGTACCGTTGCCGGGATCGGGATTGAACACTGTGAAAGCCAGCGTTCCTCCCAGCGTGGGCGCGACTTTGGCCTCAGTCGTCAGTCGTTTGCTCGAGAGGAACTTCGTGGGCAGCGCTACATTGTTCATTCTCACTTCCGAGCCCGCCACAAATCCGCTGCCATCGATGGTGATTGCCTGTTCGCCGTAGCTGAGCGATTTCGGGTTCACCGCAGAAATCGCGGGGATGGGATTCAAAATGGCGACCGCCGCTTTTCCCGATATGTCGGGCCGCGATACACTCACTGCCTCCACTTCCACCAAATTTTGGACGGGAGGAATTTTCGGCGCGGTGAAATTGCCGTCAGCATCGATTGTTCCCAGGGATGCGTTGCCGCCCTTAATTCCATTCACACGCCAAATCATTGCGGACTGAAAACCTGCCCCCACCTGCAAGAAGAATTTCCGGCTCGTGCCCGCGCGCAGGTTAATTCTTGCCGGACTGAGGGACACGGCAGTCGGGCTTGGGGCTGGCGCTGAATTTTTGTGATCGGAGTCTTGGGAAGTTGAAGTTGAGGATACCGCGGATGGTTGGCTGGTCGAGATTGGGCGCGCGCCCGATGCTGCATCGTGCGCAATCCACCAGCCCAGCGCGACACACACCCACACCGCCGATCGTGCCATCACAGTGTTTCAATTCTATTCGGGAAAAAGTTATCGCTTCAATCGGTGCAGACGCAAAAGTACATGAGATGGAGTGACGGGCGTCCTCCCCGACGTTTTTTCCATGGCAGAAGGAATGCAGATCTTGCCAAGAATCATCCAAGTGTCGCATTTTCAGTGTACTAGAAACCCTATTGACAACCCTGCACCAGCCGGGCAGAATCCAAACAAAGGCGAACAAATAGCGAATATAGGTCGCCTTCAGCAAGGGATTCCCAGCCCGGCTTCCCTGAAACCGAGGATCTCATGTCTTCCCCGTTGCTCCAACTCGAACCCACGAATCATTTTCCGTTTGCCGCCCGCTCAACTTCGGCGAACCTCTTAAAGCAATTTTCGGCCACCCTCGCCGGTGTCACTCCAGCTTCGCGCCTCGAGATACGCCCGGCACCCGACACCGCTTCGAGCGGCATCGCCCGAATCGACGCCCTCACCGGCGGCCTTCCCCGGGGATGTCTCACTGAAGTCTGCGGCCCTGAATCTTCCGGACGCATCTGCACGCTCATTGACGCCAGCGACTCCTTCGATCCCCACTCCGCCATGGCCGCCGGAGTCAATCTCGATTGCCTGCTCTGGGTTCGCTGCGGAGCACATGTCCAATCCTCTGCCCTATCGCGCAAACGCCACCCTGCTTCCAGTCTGGAAGAGTGGAAGCGCCGCCGCATGGAAGATCCGGTGGAACAAGCCCTGCGCGCAACCGACCTGCTGCTGCAGAGCAGTGGCTTCGGAATGGTTGCCATTGATCTGGCCAGCGTGCCGCTGAAGATGGCCCGACGCATTCCGCTGACTACCTGGTTCCGGTTCCGCCGTGCCGTGGAGAACACGCCTACCATCCTGCTGGTCATTGGAACGCATCCCTGCGCCGAGTCGTGCGCCTCGCTGGCGTTAAAGCTTAGTCATCAGCCTTCAGTTGCAAGTCGTTACTCTTCAGTCGCCAGTCGTCAGGAAGTTCTCAGTTGTCCAATAACACGCAAGGAAATCGGCGGCATGGAAGAACGACCTTCGCACGCCGAGCTATTAACCGGAATCGAAATTCGGGCTGAGGTGCTGCGCTCGCGAAGCGAACGCAAGCCTGTGCAGCCGGTAAGCGCGTTCCGCACAAGAGCCGCGTGGACCGCATGAAGGATGTTTTGATTTTGAAAGGTGGCGTTAACCTCAGCGGCTAAAGCCGCATTGAATTTTGGGCGGTTACGGCTCGGCTGAGGCCAAGCCCTTTCAAAACGGGATCTTGCTGACGGCTGATGGCTGATGGCCGCCAACGACCGACGACCAACGACTGTTTTTCCCTATGCCCTTTGCCTGCATCTTCGTGCCCGATTTTTCCGCCGAAGCGATCCTTCGCGCCGAGCCGGAGCTTCGTTCGCAGGCCTTCGCCGTGCTCGAAGGCAAGCCGCCGCTGCAAAAAGTTTTCGCCTTCAACGAAAAGGCTCGCCGGATCGGGATCGAGCCGGGCATGACGAAAATTCAAGTCGAGCCCTGGACCGATCTCGTCCTGCGTCAGCGCTCGCCTTTGCAGGAGACCGCCGCCCACGCCGCCTTGCTCGACTGCGCACAATCGTTCTCGCCGCGTGTCGAAGACACCGCAGCCGACACCGTCATTCTCGATCTCGCCGGACTCGAATCCCTGTTCGGCGCGCTCCCCAAAATTGCGCGCGACATCGCTCGCCGCACTTCCGACCTCGGCCTCGAAGCCAATGTGGCCACCGCCTTCAATCCTGATACTGCACGCTTCGCCGCCCGCGGTTTCTCTGGTGTCACCGTCGTCCCTGAAGGAAAAGAAACCGAGCGTCTGGGCAATCTCCCGCTTGACGTCTTATTCCCCGAACTCACTTCGCCCAATCTTTCTGAAGAAGCTGCCCGCTTGCTCGAAACTTTTGATTTATGGGGCGTGCGCAATCTTCGCGCCCTGTGCGCGCTTCCCGAGATCGCATTGAGCGAGCGCCTCGGCCAGAACGGAGTCCGACTGCAACAACTCGCCCGCGGGGCAATCCGGCGCACGTTAGTTCCCGTCGAACCGCCGCTGATCTTTGAAGAAGCTGCAGAGTTAGATCATCCGCTGGTTCTGCTCGAGCCGTTGGCCTTTCTGCTAGCCCACCTGCTCGACCAGCTCTGCGCCCGCCTAGCAGCCCGCGCCCTCGCCGCGCAAGAACTCCGCCTGCAACTGAGACTCGATAATGGCTTTCACTTCCTCGAAGATATTCCCGCCGAAGAACCCGCCCAATCGCAGTACTCGCCACTCGCAACCCGCGCTCCTCAACTCACGAATTGTCATCCTGAGCGTAGCGAAGGACCTGCTTTCCCGCCGCGGTCTGTCCCGCCTTCCAATCTGCAATCTGAAATCAAAAATCTGAAATCCTCCAATCCAGTGAAAGCGGCACCTGATTTCGAAGAAAGTCTCTGCAGCAAATCCGACCACTTGAAATCCGAAACTCGAAACTCGAAACTTGAAACCCACGGCTCGCAACTCGCGACTCGCAACTCGGGACTCTTCACCCGCACCCTCGAACTCCCCGTTCCCATGCTCGACGCAAAAATCTTTCTCAAACTCCTGCAACTCGATCTCAAAGCGAACCCGCCCGGTGCACCCATCCTGCAAGTGCATCTCTCTGCCACCCCGGCCCAACCGCGCACTACACAAGGCGGACTCTTCCTGCCGCCCACGCCCGAGCCTGAAAAACTCGAACTCACACTGGCCCGCATCGCCGGCATGGTCGGCGAAAACAAGGTTGGCTCCCTTCAACTGCTTGATTCGCACCGCCCCGAAGCTTTCCGCATCCAGCGTTTTGTCCCCAAAGAGCCAGAAGGGCAGAAAGAAAAATCCGACAGCACTGCTCCTGCGCCGATCACCGCGTTGCGCATGTTTCGTCCACCGCTTCGCGCCATGGTCACTTTGCACGATGGAAAGCCGGCGCATCTCGTCTGCCCCAAACGAAAAGAAATTGATGGAGAAATTTCGTGGATGGCCGGGCCCTGGCGTTCATCCGGCGACTGGTGGGAACAGGACGGCTGGGCGCGCGACGAATGGGACATTGCGATTCAATCGTCCGTCGTCGCTGGTCGGTCGGCCATCGGCAAATTACTTACTGAAACATGCAGCTTGGCTCTCTACCGTCTGGTGCATGACCTGCTCAGCGGAAATTGGTTCGTGGAAGGAACGTATGACTGAAAAGCCTAGTCCTGAGTTAGTTTCGCAACAGAATCGCGTAGACATATTCGGGGTTCTTTCCGTGTCTCTCTGCTGGCGTAAATGATTTTTAGTTGAGAGCTGAAAGCTGAGAGCAGACAGCTGATTTTCATGTACGTCGAACTCCATTCCCGCTCCGCCTTCAGCTTCCTCGAAGGCTCCACTCTGCCCGAGG
>QIAI01000075.1 GCA_003224995.1 Acidobacteriota bacterium | reverse complement strand
TTCCATCGCCGTTCAAATCTGCCACGGCAACCGATGAAGCAGAGAATCCCCCAGACGAGTAGTTCATCGCTGGCTGGAACATGGGATTGACCGAGCCAGTTACTTGCGCCCGGGCGGCGAACGCTACTGCCAAAATCAGAAACATGATGAGAACAGAAAAGAAGACGAGAGAATTGCGGACAGGATCGCGCGGCATAGCAGGCCTCCTCAGGACATCGAAGGGCCAGGATGAGATCGTATCAGTGGTTATGCTCGCGTGATCTCAAACACCAGCCCCCAAGCAGCAACTCTGAAGAATTTCCGAGCGGGACAAGAATTCGCTTCGGATATTCGCCTTGCGGTTGTGGCGCTTCCTTGCGGGAACTGTTCTTCGCGGAGGCGATAGTGGTTCTTCTTCATTCTTACGCCAGGCAGGATGCGTCGAATTAGAAAAGATACGAATACCGGAGCGGTTGATCCCAATTCAGGACAGTCGATGGGCACCGCAACAAGGGATGCAACACGCAAAAGGGCGGGGGTGGTTAAGGCGGTGCAGCCTCAGAATGACAAACCAACAGATCCTGGAAAGCGCACAATATGGCCGAGGGCAACTTCGTTGCGCTCGCTTACCTGACCAGCGCACTTTCTCCGACGGGCCGCTCATACGGTCTCTCCTGCAGCTCTGGTCGCCCGCGTTTGCCGCGGAATTTTCTTTGCAGGCGATCGAGATACACGTAGTACACCGGCGTGATGTAGAGCGTCACGATTTGCGAGAAGACCAGCCCGCCCACCACCGCTAGGCCCAGCCCTCGTCGCGAGTCCGCGCCTGCGCCGAAGCCGATCGCAATCGGCAGCGTGCCCATCAAGGCGGCCATCGTGGTCATCATGATCGGCCGGAAGCGCACCAGAGCGCCCTGGTAGATGGACTCCTCGGGCGTCTTGCCTTCGTTGCGCTCCGTTTCGAGCGCGAAATCGATCATCATGATGGCGTTCTTCTTCACGATGCCGATCAGCATAATGACGCCCACGAACGAATACAGATTCAGCTCCTGGTGGAACAGGATGAGCGTCAAAAGCGCACCGACTCCCGCCGACGGCAGGCCGGACATGTAAATGACCAACACCGCTGCCAGCAACAGCAGTCCCATGCCGGTAAAGGAATTCTGGAATGCCTGCGCCGTGCCTTGAAAGGTGCGTTGGATGTCGCCGGGCAAAATGGCATTGGCTTTTTGCTCCACCAGCTTGGTGGCATCTCCCAGCGCGGTTCCGGGCTTGAGGTTGAAGCTCAGCGTTACCGCTGGAAGCTGTCCCAGGTGGTTGACGGTCAGCGGGCCCATGGATGGCACCAGCTTAGCGACCGTGTTGAGCGGAACGAGCTTGCCAGCGCTCGAACGCACATACAGCAAGGAGAGTTTCTCGGGGTTTGTCTGGTACTCGGGCAGCAGCTCGACGATGACGTAATACTCGTTGTTGGGCGAGTAAATGGTGCTGATCTGGCGCGTTCCGTACGCGGAGTATAACGCCTCCGAGACCTGGGTCGGCGTCAGGCCGAGCGCGTATGCCATGTCGTGGTCGACCTCCACGGTCAGCTGCGGATTCTTGACTTGAAGGTCGCTGGTCACGTCCTGCAATTCGGGAAGACTACGGAGGGCAGCCTCGAGCTTGGGAGCGGTTTCATAGAGCTCACCAGTGTCGGGAGTCTGCAGCGTGTACTGGTACTGTGACTTGGTCAATGCACCGCCAATTCGGATGGTCGGTGGAGTCTGCATGAACACATTCAGCCCGGGAATTTGAGAGACCTTGGGACGGAGCGACTGGATCACTTCCGTCGCGGTCATCTGGTTGACGCGATCTTTCCTGTCCTTCAGGCGGAAGAAAATGCGTCCCTGGTTGATGGGATTTCCGATCGACGACATGGTATTGATGACGTTGGGATCGTGCCGGACCACGTCGGCAACTCTTTGCTGTAACTGAAACATGTCCTGGAACGCGATGCCCTGCTGCGCCTCAGTGAAGGCGAATGCCAGGTTTTGATCTTCATCCGGAATGAAGCCAGTTCTCGAAATCGTATACAAGTAAAAGGTGAGCCCGATGATCACGAACGAGACCAACAGAGTGATGAACTTGTGCCGCAGCACGCTTCGCAAGCTGCGATCGTAACCGCGGAGCCAGGCACTAAAAGCGCGTTCGCTGAGATTGAAGAGCTTTCCATGCTCAGAACTTTCGAAGCGGCGGCAAAGCATGGGGGTGAGCGTCAGTGAGACGAACCCAGACACCAGGATCGCGGCGCCGATGGTTACCGCGAATTCGTGCAATAGCCGCCCAATGATTCCTCCCATGAATAAAAGAGGAATAAATACCGCCGCCAATGACAGCGTCATGGAAAGAATGGTAAAGCCGATTTCCGCCGCGCCTTCTTTCGCAGCCTGGAGTTTCGTCTTTCCCATCTCCATGTGACGAACGATGTTTTCCAACATCACAATCGCGTCGTCCACCACAAATCCCACCGAAAGCGTCAGCGCCATCAACGATAAGTTGTCGAGGCTATAACCCAGCAGGTACATCACCGAGAACGTTCCGATGATCGACATCGGCAAGGCGAGTGAGGGAATGATGGTGGCCGAAATATTTCTCAGGAAGATGAAGATGACCAGAATGACCAATCCGATCGTCAACATCAGGGTGAACTTCACATCATCCACCGAAGAACGAATGGATACGGAGCGGTCGTAAAGCGTATCGATGCGCACCGCCGCGGGAATGTGCCCTGCCAGCTTGGGCAGTAGCTTCTTGATGCTGTCCACGACGGCGACGGTGTTGGTTCCGGGCTGCTTTTGGATGGCCAGTACGATTGCGCGCACTCCATTGAACCAGCTCGCCGTTTTATCGTTTTGTACGCTGTCCACGACGCGGCCGAGTTCGTTGAGTCGCACCGGTCGGCCATTGCGATAGGCAACGATCATGGGCGCGAATTGCAACGCCGTCATCCGCTGTCCGTTGGAAAGTATCGTGAAGGTGCGATTCTGCCCATATAACGTACCGGTGGGAAGGTTCGTGTTTCCCGATTGCAGGGCGGCATTCACTTCGTCGATTCCCACCTGCCGTGAAGCCAGCGCACTGGGATCCAGTTGCGCTCGCATGGCATACTTCTGCGAGCCATACACCTGAACCTGCGCCACCCCATTCACCATGGAGACGTTCTGGGCGATGGTCGTTTCAGCCGCCTCATCGACATCCGAGAGCTTCATGGTCGGCGAGCTGAGCGCTAGATAAAGGATGGGGGAGTCGGCGGGATTGACTTTCTGGAATGTGGGTGGCGTGGGCATCTGCGGCGGAAGCTGCCCTCCTGCCGCGGTGATCGCCGCCTGGATATCCAACGCGGCGCCGTCCAGGTTCCGGCTCAGGTTGAACTGGACCGTAATATTGGTGGATCCCAGCGAGTTGGTCGACGTCATCGAATCGATGCCGGCGCTGGTAGAGAACTGCTTTTCGAGAGGAGTCGCGACTGAGTGACCGGCAGCAACTGATACGCGAAAATTCCGAAAACCAGAATGGCGGCCATGACCAGCGTGGTCATGATCGGCCGGCCGATGAATAGATCGGACAACTTCACAAGCTGCCTCCGCCTGGTCCTCCAACCGCAGGGACGTCCGGCTTGGTTCCAGACGTTGGTCCCTGCACAATCGCTACTTTCGTATCGGGCGCCACGCGCAGGTGTCCACCGACAATGACCCGTTCACCGGCCTTCAATCCAGTGGCGATGACGGTCAAGTCCTGGTAAGTGCCGGCGGTTTTCACCGGCCGCGATTCCGCCGTGTCCTGGGGCGTGACCACGTAAACGTAATCGCCCTGCTGGCCGCTTTGCACAGCCTTGGTCTGGACCACCACCGCATTCTTCTCCACGGCTAACTGGACAACGGTGTCCACAAACTGGCCGGGCCACAGCCGCCGGTCTTTGTTGGCGAAAGTAGCTTTGAGTTTCACGGTTCCGGTGGTGGTGTCGATGCCGTTGTCGATAAACGACAGGTAGCCCTCAGCTGGCTTGGTGGCCTGGCCTTTGGGATAAGCAAGCACCCTAAGCCGGCGGTTCGCAGAAGATTGGCGCAGCTGCTCGAGCACTCCTTCCGGCACCGAAAAGGTTACGTAAATTGGACTCACCTGGTTGAGTTGCGTCAGGTAAGGGGTATCGTTCGCCTTGACCAGATTCCCCACATTGATCAGCAGAGCGCCGGCACGAGAATCCATCGGCGCCGCGATATCGGTGTACTGCAGTTGTACGCGCGCTGCTTCGACGCCTGCCTTATCCGCCTCAACCGCCGATGTATCGGCCCTGGCCTGCGTGCGCACCTGGTCTGCCTGTTCGTGCGAAACCACGCCCTGTTTTTCCAGTGCGCTATAACGATCGGCCTGGAGCCGGGAGTTTTCGGCTTGGGCTTCGTCGTGCTTCTGTTGACTCAGCGCTTTGTCCAGATCGGCTTGGAAGGGACGGCGGTCCAAGCGAACCAGGAGCTGTCCTTTGCGGACATCGTCTCCCTCTTTGAATAGGATTTGCTGCACCTGGCCATTGACCTGCGAGCGGATCTGCACCATCTGATAGGCTTCCACATTGCCGATGGCAGTGACCTGCACGGGAATGTCACGCTGTTCCGAAGTCGCAACCACTACGGGAGCCGGAGGTCGCCCCGACGCAGCACCAGGTTGGGCTCGACCGTTATTGCAGCCCACGGAGAACATCATCCCCAACGCGGCAGCAAACGGGGTGAATACGAGGGCGTAACGCGAAGCGGCTAGCATACAGCTCCCGAAATTGTATCGCCGAAAAGCCGTAAAGCGATATTTTTCTTAATCTTACAACTAACGAATTGTACGACGCGCATGTCCGCTGCCAGCGTGACAGGGATCACAAAGAGTCGGGTCATGCACTCAGGGGTACCGCCCCTTCCATTTTATAGACTCTGGGCTGCTTTCGCGGAGTTTTGCGGCAGACCTGCAATTTTCAGAATCGACCCTCAGCAATTTCTTTCCTGGAAGTTTCGCCCGGGCTACAATTTATCCAGGGGGGTGTCATGCCATCACAAGCTGAACCCGAAAAAGTGAACCATCCGGACCAAGCGGCAAAAGAGGTAGCCGGCGCCCATGCGCTCTTAAAGACGCTTGAGGGGAAGATAGGAAAGCATCCTGAAATTGGCCAAGCCATCCACAAGCTTGAAACCGCCCTGAATATCCTTGGATTGGAAACAGGGGCAATGCTCTAAGAGCTCTGCCTGAATCTTGTTTTCCGAGTTCTAATGCATTCCACCTAGCTAAACGTCTCTCCGCATCGATCATCCAGCGCGATCACATCGGAACACGATATTGGTTCGGTAGTGAACACAATGAACCAAACGTCGCAATAATTTGCATATAAACCTTGGTTCCGCGGCGCAGTGCATTTCCAGATGCTGACATTTGGGTAAATGCGCCTAGCGACTTACGACGATTAGTCCGCAACGGATGACGAATTGCTATTGTGAAATTCAACTTCTTGCGGTCACTACTGCGGGGCTTTCCCAGGTAGTTTCTTGCGCTAACCAGGATGTGCGGGGCAAACGTTCTGGGACACATCCGTCAGCGGGGGCCAGCATGCCAAAGTTCCGATTGTTCTCCGGGTTGTCAGTACTTTTTCTTCTCTCGGTTGCCGCTTACCCGCAGACCTCGGTGACAGGAGAATGGGGACCGATTCTTTCCTGGCCACTCGAAGTGACCCATGCCAGTCTTTTGTCAAATGGCAAAGTGATAGGTTGGTCTCCTTGGAAAGGAGATAACGCGCACCTCTGGGATCCTTCGACAAACACAATTACGGCGTCACCCAAGGTGGGTTATAACATCTTCTGCGCCGGACATTCGCACCTGGCGGATGGCAGAGTCTTGGTGACAGGCGGACAACTTGGAGCCGTTCTCTACGGGCTTCCAAACGCCTCGATATATGACCCAAAGACGGATAGTTGGTCGGCAGCGCCCAACATGCACGCTCCCCGGTGGTATCCGACGAATACCTCACTAGGCAACGGCGATGTACTCGTGACATCGGGTCAAATGGATCCCGCTCGAGGGTACCTGGGCCTGCCGCAAGTTTTTCAGGCCGCAAGCAACACCTGGCAAGACCTTAGTTCCGCGCAACTGATTCTTCCTTTGTATCCGCGGATGATCCTGGCACCGAACGGCAAGGTGTTCTACGCGGGAGAGTCTACCCAGTCACGCTATCTGGATACGACAGGTACCGGGCAATGGACTGCGGTCGCGAAAACCAAGTCGACCGTGGTTCGCGATTATGGATCCGCCGTCCAATACGGGGATGGCAAGATCGTGATTATGGGGGGAGGAAATCCTCCGACCGCGACTACCGAGGTGATTGATCTCAACGCAGCCACACCGGCATGGCGGACTGTGGCACCGATGTCATTTCCACGACGTCAGTTGAACGCTACTCTCCTGCCCGGTGGTCAGGTGTTGGTAACCGGCGGCAGCGCGGGGACCGGATTCAGCGACAAGTCCAGTCCGGTACTCCCGGCGGAGCTCTGGGATCCCAAAACCGAAACCTGGAGCACCCTCGCGAGTCAGTCGGGATACCGCGGCTATCACTCGGTCGCACTTCTACTTCCAGACGCTACCGTACTGAGTGCAGGCGGAGATCCGAACATTTCCAATGCGCAAATCTTTTCCCCGCCTTATCTTTTCAACGGTGCCCGGCCGACGATCACTTCCGCACCCCCGAGCATCGATTATGGCGCCAGCTTTGCGGTCGGAACTCCGAATGCGACCGGCATTTCTCAGGTAACTTTGCTTCGCCTGGGTTCCGTCACACATGCATTCAACCAGGATCAGCGTTTCAACAATCTCAGCTTCACCGCGGCGAACTCCACCAGCTTGAACGTGATTGCGCCCGCGAATGCCAACCTGGCGCCCGCCGGCGATTACATGCTGTTTGTCCTGAATACAGCGGGAGTGCCTTCGGTCGCCAGATTCATTCATTTAAATCCGCAAACCGGCGCATTGCCGGCCGTAGCTGTTGCGCCATCAAGCGTTTTCCTGCCAGATACAGTCGTCAATAGTACTTCTGCGGGCGCGACCGTAACCCTGACGAACAATCAATCGACCGCTCTGACCATCTCCAATATCGCCGCAAGCGGAGATTTTGCTCAGACCAACACCTGCACCTCACCCGTCTCTGCAGGAGCGTCCTGCAAGTTCACGATAACGTTCACACCAACTGCTCTCGGGCTGCGGTCGGGAAAAATCACGATCACCGATTCGGCCAACAACAGCCCACAAGTCATTAATATGAGCGGAAATGGCGTTGGCGGGGCGACTACCTCGGCAACCGATCACAATTTCTGGGCGACTGCGATCGGAACGACCCGAGGATTCAAACTCTACCTCCTCAACAACCAGAGCGTCCCACTCAATATCGCAAGTATTGTCGTGACGGGAGCCGATTTCAGCCAGACCAATCATTGTACGAGTCCTCTGGCCGCAGGCCAGTTTTGCGATATCAACATGGTTTTCGCGCCGACGGTGGCGGGCACTCGTACGGGCATGCTCACCATCACTGACAGCGCGAATAACAGCCCACAAACCGTACCTTTGACCGGCTTCGGCAAATGAACTGAGGCGGAACCATGAACCATTCAATTATCGGAAAGTCTTTCATCACCTTGGCTGCAATGTGGAGCTTCGCCGCGATTTGCCATGGGCAGAATCGGTACCTCGTGACTGACTTAGGCAACCTCACGGCAGCAAGCACGGTCGCGCATAAGCTGAATGCATCGGGACATGCGGCCGGGACTTCCGGCCAGCGAGATGGCGGGGGTGCGCACGCTGCCTTTTGGAACGATAACGCGAAAACTCTGCAGCCCGTTTCTGTGCTGGACCATGCCGACTACAGCGAAGCCGTAAGCATCAACAACCGTAACGAGATGGTCGGACTCAGTAACACCGAAAAGAATATGCGCGCGGTTCTGTGGACCAGCGAGGGCGCGGTTCGTGACCTGGGCACTCTCCCTGGAGATAACAGCAGCCGGGCTTTTGGCATCAACGATCACAGTAGAGTGGTGGGAATGTCGAGCGGAGCGCATGGAGAACGAGCGTTCGTCTGGAGTCGTCAGAATGGGATGGAAGCCCTTGCCGTTCCTTCGAACGCAAAAAGCTCGGAAGCGCACGGCATCAACAATAAGGACCAGATTGTCGGTGACTTCCAAGCCGCCGATGAAACTCGCGCTTTCCTCTACACCCCTAACCTTGGAGTCGAGGATCTAGGGGTCCTTCCCGGATTCCAGAACAGTAAGGCGACTGGCATCAATGACTGGGGCGAAGTGGTTGGCTCCTCCAGCGGCCCATCCGGAACCCGTTCCTTCATCTGGACAAAGAAGGAAGGGATGCAGGCGATCGATTCCATAGTGCCCACTGAGTTCAGCGAGGCTTTGGACATCAACAACCGGGGAGACGTGGTCGGCACTTATGAGGGATCTCTCGGGAACCGCGCCTATCGCTGGAACAAAGAAGATGGGTTTGTAGATCTCAACAGGCTCCTGCCGGCGGGGAGCGGCGCAGTTTTGACGCTGGCGGTGAGTATCAATGATCAGGGGCAGATCCTGGCGATTGGCGTGTCCCATGGGGACATCTCGGCGGATCGCCCGGTGAATCAAGACGAGGAAGACGACTTACACAGCGTCGACATACATTCGTTCCTTCTGACTCCAAGCTCGGATGTCTCTCATCGGAGAATTGAATCCAGGCGAATCCCGTGACCTGAGCTACAGAATCAAATTGCCGCGCTACCCTGCATCCGTTGCAACTCATTTACGGGGATGCCGGGCAGAGTGACCAGGCCTGCCCGCTCAGCGGCTCGCGACACCGATTCCTGCAGACGGCTTCTAGTCTGCCCGGGAAATTCAAGCTCTGAATATGAGGCAAGGAGTTCCTGCACGCGCTCCCGGGCTCGAGAGAACGCGTCACCTTGCACTTCGCCTTCGCCTTCCGGTCGAGTGCTTCGATCGATCACCGATGAGGGGAAATGTTGTTCTCCGCGAAACAGCTGCCGCGTCTCTTTGAGTTTGAGAAATTCTCCCTGCAAGCCGACTTGGGCAAACATGCTGGTCGCCAGCGTCTCTGTCGGCGTTCCAATTCCCGCGACCATCCTCTGCGCAGAGGCGATCACTTCCGCATCCAGGACGAGTTTCTCGATGCTATGACAGGCTAAAGCATCCAGCATGCCTGCGCCGGAAATCATGTTAATGCCTGCGAGCGTACCCAGCACGGCGGAAATACTGCTCTCCATACCGGCTTGTGCGTCTGCCAACTTCGAGTCGCTGGCGACCAGGTACGTGTGCGTCGGCAGGCCCAGAGACTTGCCAACCTGCGCACAGGCGATGTCGAGCATGACGGTTTCAATCGCGCCCATGGGGGTGCCGCCGGAGCGCATGTCGAAGATGGCCGGCGCTCCTCCCCAGACTACCGGGGCCCCAGGCGAGGCGAGTTGATGAATGGCGATGCCGCTGATTGTTTCCGCCGCATGTTGCACGATGGAACCTGCGAGCGTCACCGGCCCAGTCGCGCCCGCGAGCGGCATGGATATCAGCTCCGCCGGGATGCCGGCTCGTGCCAGGACCACAAGGTTGTGGGCCGCAAAATCTGTCCAGTTGAGCGGAGGAGAAGGGCAGACATCGAAAATGGCGCGAGGCTTCCACTTCAGAGCCTCGCCACCGCCACTATCGGCGACCAGCAGATCGATCATCGCTTGCAGCGTGGACGTACTGAACGCGCCCGTCACCACCGGTTTGTGGGAATACCACAGCACCAGGAACAGCCGATAAAGATCGCCAATCTCCGAAGGAACATCGTTGCACACGACGGCCGTTGACTGGGCTGCGTATTGCGGCAGCACCTCAGCCACCTGAATCAGGCGCACCAGATCTCGCGATTGCGCCAGCCGTGGCCGGAGCGTATCAGGATCAAGGATACTCAGGCAGGATGATCCGGGGTCGAAATGAACATCATCGCCGCCATAGTGCACCGCAGCGTGGCCGCCGCGATCATAAAGGTAAAATTCGCGCGGCACTGACTGCAGCGCTCGTCGCGCCACCCACTCTGGAATGTGGGCGACACCGTTCTCAAGCCGGGCCCCTCCCGACGACAGCAACTCGGCCGCTTCGATGGTGCCCACCTTCACACCCGGGTTCATAAGAAGCGAGAATGCTTCCTGCAAAATTCGATCGATCAGCGAGACATCCAGAACAGCCAGGTTTGGTCTCATGAGTCAGCCTGCATGAACTCCCTGGTGCATAAGACCTTTCACCAGTTCCACCGCGCTGGCTGCATCCTGGCCGTAACCGTCAGCGCCAATTTCCTCGGCCCAGCGACGACTTACCGGGGCGCCGCCCACAATCACCTTGACGCGCGCACGCAATCCCGCGCGTTCGATTGCCTCAATGACACTCTTCTGGCCGCGCATGGTGGTGGTCAGGAGCGCCGAAATGCCTACGACGTCTGCTCCGGTCTTCAGGATGTTTGCGACGAACACGTCGCTGGCAACATCGACGCCGAGATCGTGCACCTTGAAGCCGTGCGCGGTTAGCAGGGTTCCGACCAGCGTCTTGCCGATCTCGTGGATATCGCCCTTTGTAGTACCCAGGACAACCGTGCCCGCATTCGGCCGCTCGCCACCGCGCTTTCGCAACTCGGGCTCTAGCACCTGCATAGCGGCGCGCATGGCTTCCGCCGAGGCCATCATGTCAGGCAGGAACAGCGTGTGCTGTGCAAACTGCTCACCCACCGCGTGCATGCCGGGAACAAAGCCGAGGTTGATCGCGTCAAGCGGCTCGAAGCCGGCGGTGAGCGCATCTTGGGCCAGAACCGCGGCAGTCTCCGGAGCACCATTGACGATGCTGGCTTGCATCGCCCGTAAGGCCTCGTCGCGCATGGATCACCTCACGTTGCGATTGGAATCGCAGTCCTGAACCTTTGTCTGTGATTCAGGTCACTGCCGAAGGCGGAGCCATGGGCGGCCATCAAGAAAGTTGCAGCTGAGCAGGTTGCCTATTTGCGACCCAGAAAGCGAATTCGCCCGGTGAAGGCGCGGCCGTTGTAGACGCTGAACAGGAGGAAGTCGGGGGAGTTTATGTCGTTATTGACGAAGATCCAGTTCTTACGTCCGGTAACGTTATTGAAGCCTCCACGCAGAGCCCAGTAGTAGCCAAAAGCGTGGAATCGCTTTTCGACATGGGTGTTCAACGTGAACCAGGTGGGGAAGCGACGCGAACCCGGCGGCTCAACCAGGCGCTGCTGGTCGTTCACAACATTGAACGGAACCCCGGTGTGGACTTCGGTGGAATACGCCAGATCGAAGCCCCTAATCAGGGGGAGCAAGCCATACGAGAGCACTCGGTTGGGAGTGTCCCATGGATAGGGACCGGGTTGCTGCGGACTGAATTGCGGGTTGTCGATGTTGAAGTCCAGGACTTCGTTACTGCGCGCATGAGAGCGGACATAGGAAGCGGCGATCATATGCCCGTTCCGAAAAGCGCGACGCCCACTGATCTGAACGCCATCGTAGTGGTCCTGTCGCGTGTTTGAGAGTGTGAAATTCGCATCGGTTGGGGAGGCGCCGGTCAGATCGTAGACGAAGCCGTGGATACCACGTTTGCGAATGTATTCCACCTTTAGATAGATGTCGGCGGGCAGCTTGCGTTCAAGCGCAATGCTCTGGTTCAAGATGCGAGGCGCCTGCAGCGAATGAAGATCAGCGCTAAAGGAGGAGAGAATCGGCTGGCCCAGTTGAAGGGTCAGCGGGTCAAAGAAGCGATCGATGCGTGTACCGGCCCGGGGACGGGCTACAAGGAAAATGGCGGTCGCGTCGTAAAAGACTCCCAATCCGGCGGAGAGTTTCGTGTTGCCGCTGTTGTCGAGGACCCAGGTCGCGGCCAGACGGGGTGAAAAGCGCGAGTGACGCTCGGCCTGATCCCAGTCGTGGCGAAGTCCAGCCTCGAGCAAAAAACGATCGGTAAGCAACCATCGATCCTGAGCATACCCGCTAAGTTCGCTATTGAACTGGGTGAGTGCGGGCGCACCCGGAAAAACCGAGTAGCGCGAGCAGGGCGACGGTGTGACCGTAAGGCAGTCACCCGACTGCTGACTCTCGCGCAAGTAAGAGATCGGGGTTCGAACATAATTGGCATCGTAGCGCAGCCGATCGAGATCGACTCCGACTTTAAAATCGTGGTGACCATGCCATTCGCGCGTTCGAAAATAAAGATTCGAGACAACCTGCCAACGGTCGGCGCGGCTATGGGCAGTCAGGTAATAATTACCGCGAGCGGTCTCCGGTGAGATGAAGTAGGGTTCAAGGCCGCGTGAAATCTGGTTCAGATCGTAACGATTGAAACCGAAGGCCGCTTCAAAGAGAGTGCCTCCGGGGAAGTAATGCTGATCTTTGATGCCGCCCTGATAAGCGGGCTGACCCACTGCAGGCGTCGAGGGCTGCGGGTTTTGCGGCGACAGTCCGGCGTGCTGGTCGTGAAATTCATTCAGATTGAAGCTGGTGGTAAGAATATTTCGAGAAGAGAGATTGGTCTGAACCTTCGCAAGATTTCCCAGACGCGTAATAATGTCCTGATTTTGATCATCGGGAAGCTCCGTGACAATTTCGTTCTGGTACGCGCCGTCCAATGCGTCGAAAAACCATATCTTTCCTTTTACGATCGGGCCCGACAACGTGAGCCGCGGGTTGACCTGATCGAATTTCCATCCGCCTTTGTTCTGCCACGAGGGAATAAAGTCGGTGGCAATAAAACGGTAGTGGTCGTCGCCTCGGCAGAATATCGGCTGGGTTCGACACGAATCGAGCGGAACCCATCCGTCGAAACATGCAGGAGAAGTTGTCCGTTGGATGGCTGGGTAACGTTGAGCCCATCAAGCACAGTGATGGTCTGGTAGGTTTGTGAGCCGGCCACGTGCACTTGCGCATAGGGATCGACGAGTACGGTGGGAATGTAGTTGAGGACATTCCGGTAGTCGTGGGTAGATGGGTAAGGAATGTTGATGACATCCATCCCGGTGAGCCGCTCCTGGGACGAAGTTTGCGAGCTCTCGATGATGGGCGGAGATTCGACGACGTCGACCGTCTCCTTGATTTCTTTCAGATGGTTGAGAGTTACTTCGACTTCGGCTGACGTGGTGGGATCGATTGAGGAAACCGCGGAATAGTAGCCTTCTTTCTCGACGCTAAGCTGGCGAGGTCCTTCCGGAACGCGCAGGAATTCGCAAATGCCGGAAATCCCCGTCTCACATCGCAGAGCGGTCGCCGGCAATGGGCTCTTGAGGCTAACGCGAGCGGAAGGGACCGCAACCCCATTTTCATCGAGCACGATGACGGTGAGGCGCTGCGGAGTTTGTGCCCCAAGCGAGAGCACCGCGAGGAGGGCGAAGGCGGGAACCAACAGGAAGCGAGCGCGCATATCAGGGATGCGTCTATTGTCTCGCAAGTCGGCGAGGCGTGCTTATACCGCAAAAAACAGTATCAAACGGTATGAACATCCCCGGCTCAAACAATCTTCAAGGCGTCGGAATTACAGCTTGAGCCTGGTTCGAGTAGATACTCTCCACTCCACTCCCATCCACCACCACACTGAAGGTTGCGCTCTGACCTGTTGCCAAAGTCATCGGTAAAGTTAACCCGCTGACGCTGAATCCGGCACCGGTAACGTTTGCCTGAGTCACT